>NZ_JBSSCS010000010.1:0-82161 GCF_054060015.1 Thermostichus sp. MS-CIW-25 | reverse complement strand
GTCAGGACTTGGGTCATGGTTCTATCATAACTTCCGCATTCCTCCCGACACTGACCCTACGGGTACAGTGCGGGGCTCCTGCGATTTCTAGCTGACATTAGGGGGTGGGCCGGGCAATGGCGGAGCAGGATCCTCACCTTGGGGCAACCAAACTTGGAAATGCGTCCATCCATCCGAGCTGTTGACGGAGATATTCCCCCCCATATGCTCCACCAGTTGCTTCACCAAAGCCAGCCCCAGGCCGGTGCCGCCGTGCTTCCAGCGATCCGATTGCGGGATCCGGTAAAACTTTTCAAAGATGCGGGGCAGCTCTGGCTCTGGGATCTCGCTGCTGTTGCTGCAGACGAAGAGGATCCCCTCTCCTTCTGAGACAACCCGCAGGTGGATGGATCCCTCGGGGGCCGTGTACTTGATGGCGTTGTGCAGCAGCTCGCGCAGAATGCGCCCCAAGCAGGTGGGGTCGGCCCAAAGCGAGGGGATCCCTGCCTCCAGGTGCAGTTGCAGGTGTTGATGTTTGGCTTGGGCCAAAGGCTGAGCCCCGGCCAGCAAATCTTGTAAATACCGCGGCAGAAAAATATTCTCTGGTTGCAGCAGATACGTCCCGGCTCCCAGCCGTCGCATATCCAGCAGGTCGTTAATGAGCTCGATTTGCCGGTTGCACTCTTTCAGGGCAATGGTGAAGTAGTGCCGCTGTTTCTCGGGGTTATCGCGGGTCATTCGCAGCATTTGCAAGGCCATGCGCACATTGGTCATGGGGGTGCGCAGCTCGTGGGAGACGGTGCTGAGGAAATCATCCTTCAGCAGATTCAGCCGCTCCAATTCCTTCACCTGCGCTTGGGCTGCTTGGTACAAACGGGCTTGGCGGATGGCCAGGGCACATAGGTTGGCCACCTGATAGGCCAGTTGAATCTCGTCTTCGGAAAACTCTTGCTCCGGCAGCCGCTCCAACAGCAAAGCTCCCAGCCGCTTCTCTTTGTCCCAAAGGGTGCAGGCCAGCAGCCGCACCCAGCGTCCTTCCTTCCGACAACAGCAGTGGATTTCCCATTTCTGCTGTGAGGAAGAATGGGACTGCAGCAGGCGCAGGAACTCCGGGTCACTGGCGTAGTCTGGCCCATGCAAGGGATCCGCCCCGCCATCTTGAGCCACGTCAGAAGAGAGAGAGGGGGAGTAGCAGTAGCCAGGGATCCAGGTTGACCCATCTTCTGTTCGCGCTACTCGGACGGAGTCCTTGAGCAGCAGGATTTGGCAGCAGGTCAGGCTTAGCGCTTCGGCAAGGGCTCTGACCACTTCTTCAAGAATTTCCCCCTCGTTTAGGCTGACCACCATCCGGCTGCTGATGGCGCGCAGCACCCCCTCAAAATGCAAGGCTTGCTGCAGCTTGGCCGTGCGCAGCTCCACCTGGGCTTCTAGCTCCCGGTTGAGGGCTTGCAGCTGTTGTTCTGCCCGCTTTTGCTCGGTGATCTCCCGCCCCACCGATAGGATCTCCACCAAGCGGCCTTGGCTGTCGAAAATGCCCTGATCTACCCAGCTAATCCAGCGGGACTGGCCGTTTTCTCCGGGATACTCCCGCTCGCTGCAGTAGAAAGGATGCTCAGGCGTGAGAGCAGCAAAAGCTTGCAACACCTTAGCCTGCTCTTCTTCCGGCAGCCGATCCCGCCAAGGTTGGCCCACCACCTCCTCTGCCCGCCGACCGAAGAAGCGCAAATAGGCAGGATTGACATAGGTGATGCAGGTATCGGGCCGAAAGCGACAAATGAGCTCCGTCTGCTGTTCCACCACGGCGCGGTATTCTTGCTGCTGCTGCCAGAGACGATCCAGCAGGGCCTGCTGAGCTGCTGCCGCCTGCTGCCAGGCTTTGGTTAGCGTCTGCACCTCCTGGATGGGGCCGGGATCCAAAGGAGGCCAGGGCTGGAAGCCGCTTTGGATAAATTGCTCGGCGATTTGGGTGAGGCGGCGCAGGGGACGGGAGAGAGCTTCGCCGAGGAGGATCCCTGTCCCCAGCATGCTCAGCAATAGCCCACCCCCCAGCAGCGCAGCCTGTTGGGCGCTCCGATGGACTTTGGCCAGAAGGGTTGCCTCTGGGATCCCATGCACAAAATAAAAGCCCAGCCTCCCTTCACTCTGAACGGACTCCACCTCCACCCAGTAGGGGATCCCGCCAACCACGAGGCGCAGCGAATTCTGAGAAGAGGCCGTCTCCCAGGAGCCCACCTGCTCTTGCACGGCCACCAGCAGCGGATGGGGAGCAGGCCCCGCCGTACTGGCTACCACTTGCCCCTCTTCGTCCAGCAGAAAGCTCACCCCCACAGCAGAGCTGCCTTGTACTCGTTCCAGAAAAGCCTGAAGCTGCTGAATGGACAGGGAAGCCACTAAGCTGCCGTAAACCCGCCCCCCCGAGTCGGTCAGGGATAGGGACGTCACGATCAGCCGCTCCGCCTCCTGGGTGGAAGACTCGGCAAAAAATCGGGTTGCCACCCAAGTGTCGCGGATCCCTTCCGACTGCAGGAGCTGGGGAAACCAGAACAACTGCCTCAGATCCACAAAGCCCAACCGGCGAGTGAACCCTGTGGGATCCCCTGTCTCTGGATCCCGTTGGCGGCCCTGGGCGGATCCCGGCAACAGGCCGAGTGTATGGTAAGTCCAAATTGATCCGTCGGCGTGGCGGCGGGCGATCACGAACCCCCCTTGAGCCGAGACAAAGCCGATATAGCCGAGCTCAGGAAAGAGCTGCAACTGGCGGGCAAAGTGAGCTTCCAGCACCTCTAGATCGGCTCGGCTGGGGGTTGTCAAATCGGGCAGCAGCCCCCCCCTCACTGCCCCTTGATTGAGGGCATTGATCTGAAGGGGAATTTGCAAATATCTGGCAAGATGCTCTTCGGTGCGGTCGGTAACTTCCCGCCTCAGTTGCTCCGTCAAGCGCAGCGCCAGGTGTCGCCCGCCCTGCCAGGAGAGATGGGCTACCCCGCCCACCCCCCCCACCACTGCCAGCAGCAGGGGCAGCAGCAGCGCCACCCGCAAAGGAATGGAGCGGAAAGGCCACCGGGATCGCACTTCAGAAGAACTAGAGGAAGACAGCATGGGATCCCTCGCAAAACCTCAAGCTCGGGGAGGTTCCAAAGCCCGCTGCAAAGCCCCCAGGCCAACTTCCGCTGCAATGGCCAGAAGGGCCACTGGAACCGCCCCCACCAGCAAGATGGCGTTGTCATAGAGAGCAAACCCTAGGGTAATGAAAGTACCCAGCCCTCCTGCGCCGATAAACGCTGCCAGAGTAGCACTGGCAATCACCTCAATGGTAGCCGTTTTAACACCGGCCAAGATCACCGGCAAGGCCAAAGGGATCTCCACATGTCGCAACACCTGGGCAGGGGTCATGCCCATGCTCAGGGCAGCTTCCCGCAGGGCCGGCTCAAGGCTGCGGAAGGCCACATCCGTGCTGATCAGAATGGGGGGCAAAGCCAGGAGGGTTAGCGCGACGACTGCCGAACGGAAGCTAAGGCCAAAATAGGGGATGGCCAAAAACAAAATGGCTAAGCTGGGAATCACCCGCAGGCTGCTGAACGCATTGATCACCACCAGAGAAAGCATCTGGGAGCGGGAGCTGAAAAAACCCAGCGGCAAGCCCAACAGCAGCCCCATTCCCAAAGGCACCGCCACCAGTTGCAGGTGTTGGACGAAGGCTTGAAACAGCGTGTCGCTGTGGCTCTGGGCGTAGGCCAGGGAGCGGGCCAAAAGGCTCATCTAGAGGTGTGTGGATGACAGAGGGATCCAAGACAAGCCCCAGTGTAGCGCCGGCAGGCGATCTTGACAGTGCGGAATAGTGCAGAGCGGGGATTTAGCACCAATCAGGGAGATGGGGTCACTCCAATTTCGGTCTCCGACCTGCTAACGCGGTGCAATCAACCTCAACTTTCTCCCAAGGATTAGAACCCACAGCGCCGCCTGCCGACAAAAATAACCATCTGTTTCACTGCCCATCTGAGTTGCCATCTCTATCCTGCTGATCTTTCTCAATCTTGTCTGGATCCCTGTTTGGGGGGTGGTTGGCTTCTCGCTCTTGCAAACGGCGGATTTGCGAGCGCACCTGCAGAGCAATCTGTAAAGCAGCCTCCAGGATTCGCCCCTGTTCGCTAGCCTGCTCGCTCACCTGCAGAGCTGTCAAGGCTGCCAAGTTATCGCCGAAGAACTCGCTCTGCTGCTCGATCAAGTCTTCGTTTTGCCGCAAGATCCGTTCGGTTTTCAAGGCGCGAATGAGATCGGCCCGGGTCAGCTTCAGCGCTTCGATCACCTCAGCCCTCTGGGCCAGCTTCACCTCGGGGTTGCCCGCTTCCACCAACTGGTCGTTGACGTGGATGGCCTGGATGATTCGGTTGTAGCGATCCACTTCCCCCAGCAAGTTCAACAGCAGCGGCATGCGACGGCTGCGGAAAATCCAATAGGCTTGGCCCAGGGCGGCAATAGCCGCCAGGATCCCCCATTCCACCAGCCAAGTGCCCCAAGTGGCCTGTAGGCCAGGGATCCAAATCCGCCCCACCAGGGTAAGTAGGGATCCCCCTGTCCAGAAGGTCAAGAAACGCAAGAACAAGTCCAGCGTCAGCAACAAGCGTAGGAGATCCCAGAAAGCGGAGAACTGGCGCAGGCGATCCTTAAAGCGACGAACGGGCTGAGGCCGATACAACCAAGCCACCGGCACTTGAGAGAGGCTTTCAACTTGAGCTGGGGAGATGATCAGCTCTTGTAAGTCCCGCTGCATCGCCATTTACTCTGCTGAGGCTGGGAAGTTTTCCCATTGTACTTGCGACCTTGAGCAGCTTGGGCTTGCTCAGGGATCCCTTCCCAGAAGGGAAGCTGCCTGGCCAAGTCTCGATAGAATGGGGTTCGCTGGGCTGTTTGCGTCTTCACGCCCTCGTGCTCACGTTGTAGGGCAACAGTGAGACACAAGACAGCTCGTCAAACGCAAAGGAGAAGAGCAGGGTGACCAGCCAATTGCGCCAACTGAAGGCCCATCTCGCTGAACCGGAAAACTTTGCCCCCTACGGACAGGTCATTTGCCCCACTCCCGATCACAAACCCTTCGACAGTCAAGATGCTCAGTTGTTCTTGAATCAAGGGCAGCCCCGCTTTTACATCATGCGCTTGCCTCGCCGCGGCCTCAAGTTTACTCAGATCACCCACCACATCCGCTGCACCCAGTGCCTGGGATCCCTGAATGGCAAGGAGTGGTTTATTGGTGTTGCACCGCCTGCCGATGAGCTGCACGTGGATCAGATTCAAGCCTTTCGGGTGCCTGGGGATCGCTTTATCAAGCTGGAGATGGGCACTTGGCATGCCGGCCCCTACTTCGACCACGAGGAGTTCATCGATTTCTATAATCTGGAGCTGGCCGACACCAACCTCACCGACCACGAGACGATCAACCTGCTCCAGACCTACAACCTGGAGTTTCAGATCGTCCCCTGAAGGCGGATCCCTGCAGTCTCGGCAAAAAAATCGATGTAGTCTTTACGCTTGAGCGCGGAAAGAGGTGCGGGGATCCGCAGCTACGCTATAGGAAGGGGCAGAGGCTGAACTCAGGTTCTAGCCCTAGAGGATCCGGCTGAGTTGGGTGAGCATTTCTTGACTGGGGTTCGAGTTCTGCCCTTGCCGACAGAAGTCTCGGCACAGCAACTTGTTGGGCCAGGTGATAGAACAGGGTCAAACCTGGCAGCGTTTTGGAGGTTTGTTGCGATGGCCGCACTCCAACTCAACAAGGTGAGCCGCCAGCTCTTGGGGGCTCTGGCCCTGTTCCTGTGCCTGGGACTGTTGTCTGCCTGCGACGAGGGTAGCAGCAGCACCGTCAGTCCCCCCAGCCTCACGCCCACTCCCACCCCCGCTGGTCGGTAAGCCCACAGGATCTTGCATGCCTTGGCAGCGGCTGCCCAGTTTGCAGCAAGTCTGGGCAGGGATGGTTTTGAGTCTGCTCTGCCTTTTTCTGTTGGCAGCCTGCGGCGGTGGGGAGGGATCCCTTACTGCGGTGGGGCCCCCTCCGGCAGGGGAGCTGCCCATCGCCGGTTTCTTGTGCCAGTTGGATCGCCAGACCCGCAGCTTTGCCGGCCCCATCTATGCCGAGCAGCCTCAGGCTGCCACCTGCAATCCCGGTCGCCTCACCCCAGCAGCAGCCCAAAAGATGATGGATCGGCTCAACTTTCTGCGGCTGTTGCACGAGTTGCCGCCGGTGAAGCTCAATCCCGAATTCTTGGAGGCCGCTCAGCAGGCGGCCCTGATGCAGGTGGCCAATGGCGCCCTCAGCCACCAGCCGCCCCCCTCTTGGCGCTGCTTTACCCCTGCTGGGGAGGCGGGATCCCGCTTCAGCAACCTGGCGGTTGGGCCCATCCTAGAGCTGAACGGCCCCGATCCAGGCCGGGTGTTGGCGCGGCAGGTGGACATCTATTTTGCCGAGCCAGGTCGAGAAAACTTTGTGGATGTGGGGCATCGCCGCTGGAACCTGTATCCCCAATATGCCCAAGGGGCCTACGGCATTGTCTTTGACCCACGGGCTGGACGGGTGACCCAGGCCAACGCCAACTGGATCTTCGGTTTTGACGAGTCGGTGCCAGATCCAGAGTTCATCGCCTTCCCGGAGAAAGACGGCTACCTCTACCGCCTAGAAGGGTTTTCCGGCCAGCCCCTGTCTGCCTACCGCTGGTCTTTCTCGGTGCCCAGCCGTGGCGGCAAGGCTGATCTCAGCCAAGCCCAAGTCCGCATCACCGATGCCCTCAGCGGCGAGCCGGTGCCTGTTGGAGATCTCCGCGTGGGGGATCCCGCCTTTGGCCTGGAAACTTTGACCTACTCCGTGGGTTCGATCCAGCCCAATCGCAACTACACCTTTGAAATTAGCGGCATTCGCCTCAACGGTGGCCCCCCCCGCAGCTACCGCTACACCACTGCCCTCTACGACTGCGATCCTCAGGCCCCCGAACGGCCCGCACCCCTCACCGAAGGGCTGGGGATCCCGCCCCGTCTGCTCTGGCAGATGGAGCCTTTCAACTCTTTCAACCCTCTCAACTAGCTTTTCCTCACCCCCAGCCCCTTTCCCAAAGGGGAAAGAGGGGTCTGCTGCTCCTAGAAGCCTGACTTTATGCATAAAGCGCAATTCGAGAATGACAAAACTGCATAACTTGTTACAAAGTGTAACGGCCAATACCAAAGTTAACGGTTCGTCATCGCTAGGGTAGCCAGTGTTCACCCCACGGCAGCGATCATGGCGAACCAATTTGAACGCCTCAAAAGCGAAAAGGATGGGCTGGCGGTCAAGGCCGAGCTGGAGGCGTTTGCCCGGATGGGTTGGGAGAACATTCCTGAAGACGACCGGGATCACCGCCTCAAGTGGCTGGGGATCTTCTTTCGCAAGCGCACCCCAGGTCAGTTCATGCTGCGGCTGCGCCTGCCCAATGGGATCCTAACCAGCGGCCAAATGCGGATGTTGGGCGCAATCATCCACCCCTATGGAGAACAGGGCGTAGCCGACATCACCACCCGGCAGAACCTGCAACTGCGGGGCATCCCCATCGAGGAAATGCCCCAGATCCTGGGCTACCTGAAAGAGGTAGGCCTGACCAGCATCCAGTCGGGCATGGACAACGTGCGCAACATCACGGGATCCCCTCTGGCCGGTATTGACCCGGACGAGCTGATCGACGTGCGCGGCCTCACTCGCAAGGTGCAGGACATGGTTACCAACAACGGCGAGGGCAACCCTTCCTTCAGCAACCTGCCGCGCAAGTTCAACATCGCCCTCTGCGGTTGTCGTGACAACTCCGTGCATGCGGAGATCAACGACCTGGCCTTTGTGCCCGCCTTCAAAAATGGCCGCCTGGGCTTCAACGTCCTGGTGGGCGGCTTTTTCTCTGCTCGCCGCTGCGCCGAGGCAATTGGCCTAGATGTCTGGGTGGATCCCCGCGATGTGGTTCCTCTGTGCGAGGCGGTGCTGCTGGTCTACCGGGATCACGGCCTGCGGGCCAACCGGCAAAAGGCGCGGTTGATGTGGCTCATTGACGAGTGGGGCCTAGAGAAGTTCCGGGCGGCTGTGGAGCGCCAGACTGGCCACCCTCTGCTCAGGGCAGCGGAAAAAGATGAGGTGGTCTGGCACAAGCGGGATCTGCTGGGGGTGCATGCCCAGAAGCAGCCGGGCCTCAACTTTGTCGGCCTGCATGTGCCGGTGGGGCGGCTCAACGCCCTGGAGATGATGGAGCTGGCCCGCTTGGCGGAGGTGTACGGCTCCGGGGAGCTGCGGCTGACGGTGGAGCAGAACGTGCTCATCCCCAATGTGCCCGACTCCCGAGTGGCCCCGCTCCTCAAAGAGCCGCTCTTGAAGAAGTTCTCCCCCAACCCAGGGCCCTTGCAGCGGGGGTTGGTGTCCTGTACGGGCAACCAGTTCTGCAACTTTGCCCTCATCGAGACCAAAAACCGGGCTGTGGCCTTGATGGAGGAGCTGGAGGCGGAGCTGGAGATCCCCCAAACGGTGCGCATCCACTGGACGGGCTGCCCCAACTCCTGCGGCCAACCCCAGGTGGCCGATATTGGCCTCATGGGCACCACCGTTCGCAAGGACGGCAGGGTGGTGGAGGCCGTGGACATCTACATGGGGGGAGAGGTGGGCAAAGACGCCAAGCTGGGCGAATGCGTGCGCAAAGGGATCCCTTGCGAAGACCTCAAGCCGGTCTTGGTGGAGTTGCTCAGGGAGCACTTTGGGGCCAGGCCGCGTCAGCATCCGTCCGCCGCCCAGGCTTCTGTTTTGGTAACCCGCTAGCGGTTCTGTTGCCGTCCTGAAAGTTTTTCTTTCTTCGTCGTTGTAAATCTTGGAGGTTTCGATGTCTAAGCTGTTCAGCACTTCCTCTCCCGTCTCCCGTCGGCAATTTTTGGCCGGGGTGGCTGCTCTCACGGCTGGGGCGGCCACGGCTGGGATCCCGCGCGCCCAATCGCAATCCTTGGGCAAAGGCTACTGGGTGGCGCAGGCCGATACTCCCGAAACCACCAGCGCCAAGCTGGGGTTCATCGCTCTAACCGACGCGGCCCCCCTGATCATCGCCAAAGAAAAGGGGTTCTTTGACAAGTACGGCATGAAAGATGTGGAGGTGGTCAAGCAAGCCTCTTGGGGCACCACCCGCGACAACTTGGTGCTGGGATCCGCCGCCGGCGGCATCGATGGGGCACACATCCTCACCCCCATGCCCTACCTCATCACCACCGGCAAAGTTACCGATGGCAAGCCGGTGCCTATGTACATTTTGGCCCGTCTCAATCTGGACGGTCAGGGCATTAGCATTTCCAACCAATATCGGGATTTGCAAATCGGCCTGGATAGTTCCCCCCTCAAGGCCAAGTTTGCCGAGGTCCGAGCTGCCGGCGGGGATCCCAAATGCGCGATGACCTTCCCCGGCGGTACCCACGACGTGTGGATGCGCTACTGGCTGGCCGCAGGCGGGATCGATCCCACTAGCGACGTCTCCATCATTGTGGTGCCGCCGCCGCAGATGGTGGCCAATATGAAATCCAGAACCATGGAAGCCTTCTGTGTGGGCGAGCCTTGGAATGCCCAGCTGGTGAACCAAAAAGAGGGGTATAGTGCCCTCACCACCGGCGAGCTGTGGAACGGCCACCCGGAAAAGGCCTTTGCCCTGCGGGCCGACTGGGTGGATGCGCACCCGAAAGCCACCCTTGCCCTGTTGAAAGCGGTGCTAGAAGCCCAGATCTGGTGCGACCAGATGGAAAACAAAGAGGAGATGTGTCGCATCATCGGCGACCGCCGCTGGCTGGGGGTGCCTGTGCCCGATATCTTGGGCCGTTCTCGGGGCACTTTTGACTACGGCACCGGCAAGGTCGTTGAAAACAGCCCCCACCTGATGAAGTTCTGGCAGAACTACGCTTCCTACCCCTTCAAGAGCCACGATCTCTGGTTCTTGACCGAAAACATCCGCTGGGGCTATCTACCTGCCGACACCGATACCAAAGCCTTGGTGGAGCAGGTGAATCGGGAAGAACTCTGGCGAGAAGCTGCCAAAGCCATTGGTCAGGGGGCAGCCATTCCCCCCAGCACCTCTCGAGGAGTGGAAACCTTCTTCGACGGGGTGCAGTTCGATCCCGAAAATCCTGCCGCCTACCTGGAGAAATTGGCGATTAAGAAGCTGGCCTAGCCTGATCTTCTCAATTCTTCCAGAGCAAGTTGCAAAAACCCTTGCAAGCCCTCTGTCCAGGAGAGAAGGGATCCCCGAATCCCCACAAAGAGTGTTCAACTGAAACCCCTTCTCTCTTGGGATCCTCTTAAGTTGACTTCAACCTTACTCCCAGCAAGCCATGAGGATTTTCCACTCTGCCCTACAGTTGGGCTACCACCTCTTTCGGATCCTGCTTCCCCTACTGGTTGGCCTAGGCCACTGGCTGCTGAAAACCGGCCAAGGTTCTGTTCTTCAGTCCAGTACCGGAATCGGTTCTCCCGCCAGTTCTGCACCTTCTTCTGCTTGGCGGCAAAGAGTCCAAATCCACAAAGCGCTGCGTCGCATTCTGTTGCCCGCTACGGCCATTTTGCTCGTCCTGATTCTCTGGCAAATCATTTACAGCCGTCCCGGAGCCAATTTGCCCACGCCTCTCCAAGTTTGGCAGGACACCTGGGATCCCCTTATTAAAGATCCCTTTTTTGACTATGGCGGCAATGCCAAAGGACTGTTCTGGCAAATTTGGGCCAGCTTGCGGCGGGTGTTCATTGGGTTTGCCCTGGCTGGCCTGGTAGGGGTTGTGGGCGGCATGATCATCGGGGTCAATCGCTGGCTGTACGAGGCTTTGGATCCCATTTTTCAGGTGTTGCGCACGGTGCCGCCTTTGGCCTGGCTGCCGATTTCTTTGGCTGCCTTTCGAGATGCCAACCCTTCCGCCATTTTCGTAATCTTCATTACGGCTCTCTGGCCCATTTTGATCAACACCGTTGTCGGCGTACAGCAGATCCCACAGGACTACCGCAACGTGGCGAGAATTGTGCGCATGTCCGGCTGGAAGTACTTTTTCAAAATCGTTTTCCCGGCAACTGTACCCTACATTTTTACCGGCTTGCGCATTGGGGTGGGCTTGTCTTGGCTGGCCATTGTGGCGGCGGAGATGTTGATTGGCGGTGTGGGCATCGGGTTCTTCATCTGGGATGCCTGGAATAGCTCCCGCATCAGCGAAATCATTCTGGCTTTGATCTATGTCGGGATGGTGGGTCTTCTGCTGGATCGCATCACGGCTTGGATTGGCTCGCTGGTGGTGGCTGAGGATCACTAAATGAGCTTGGCCGAGTTTTAGATTGGTTGCTGACAATTTCTCCATGCTCTCAGAAATCATCTCAGGGGAATCATGAAGACCCAGCCTTACATTGAAGTGGATCATGTCGACAAGGAATTTCTCCTCGACAACGGAGAGGTCTATCCTGTCCTGAAAGACATCCACCTGGAGATCCAAAAAGGGGAATTTGTCTCGCTAATTGGCCACTCCGGCTGTGGCAAATCGACCCTACTCAACATCATCGCCGGCCTGGAAAAGCCTTCCCGCGGAGGCATTCTCCTGGAGGGCCGACAAGTTACAGATCCCGGCCCAGATCGCATGGTGGTGTTTCAGAACTATTCCCTGCTGCCCTGGCTGACGGTGCGGGAGAACATTGCCCTGGCCGTGGACGAGGTGCTGGGATCCCTTCCCAAAGCGGAGCGGGACCGGATTGTGGAAGAGCACATCCGCCAGGTGGGGTTGCAGGGGGCAGCCGATAAACGCCCGGCCCATCTGTCAGGAGGGATGAAACAGCGGGTAGCCATTGCCCGGGCTTTGGCCATCCGTCCGCGGGTGCTGCTGTTGGATGAGCCCTTTGGCGCTCTGGATGCCTTGACGCGCGGCAACCTGCAGGAGCAACTGATGGAGATTGCCCAGGCGGAGCAGCTCACCTGTGTCATGGTTACCCACGATGTGGATGAGGCCCTCTTGCTTTCGGATCGGGTGGTGATGATGACCCAGGGCCCCGCTGCCCGCATTGGCCAGATTTTGCGGATCCCTTTTCCTCGACCCCGCCATCGTTTGGAAGTGGTGCGTCACCCCGACTACTACAGCCTGCGGGGAGAGATGATCTACTTTCTCAACCAGCAAAAGCGGGCTCGCCAAAAAACGCCTGTTCGCGTGGCCATTGCCAAACACGGCCTGGAGAAGGTCAATTTGGAGGTTGGCTTTGTGCCCCTCAACGACTGCGCCCCGCTGGTGGTGGCCCAGCAAAAGGGCCTGTTTCAAAAGTACGGCCTGGAGCAGGTCACCCTGGTGCGAGAGCCAGGCTGGAAGACCATCTGGGAAGGGATCCGCTCTGGTCGGCTGGATGCGGCTATGGTGGTGGCCGGGATCCCGTTGGCCTCCACCTTGGGAGTAGGGGGAGTTCCGGTGCCTTTGATTACCGCGCTAACCCTCTCCCGTGGCGGCAACGCCATTACCTTTGGGCGCAGACTTTGCCTGCAGGGTGTTCTCAGTCCCTGGGATCTGCGCCAACACCTCCGGCAAACTCCTGACGTGGTTCATACCCTAGGGGTGGTGCACCCGGCCTCAATGCAAAACTTCTTGCTGCGCCATTGGCTGGCTAGCGCGGGGGTGGATCCGGATCGGGATGTCACGTTAACCGTGATCCCGCCGCCGCAGATGGTGGCCCACCTCAAGGCCGGCAACATCGATGGCTACTGCGTGGGCGAGCCCTGGAACTCCCGCGCCGTGCGGGAACAGGTGGGGGTTATCGTCGCCACCACCCCTGAAATCTTACCCAGCCACATCGAAAAGGTGCTGACAGTGCGCCAGGATTGGGCGCAAAACTACCCCCGTACCCATGTAGCTCTGGTCAAGGCACTACTGGAGGCTTGTCACTACTGCGATCAGCCGCAGCACCGTTCTGAGATCTTGGAGTGGCTGGCTCAGCCCCAGTATGTGGGCGTGGCCCTGGAGGATCTGCAGCCGGGGTGGACGGGTATTCTGCAGCGGGGAATTGCCGATGAATCCCAAGCCCTCACCGGTTTTCACCAGTTTGCCAACGGGCGCAACACCTGTCCGGAAAGATTGGAACACCTCTGGATCCTGACGCAGATGGCTCGCTGGGGACTCTGCCCTTTTCCCCGCAATTGGGTTTCGGTTCTCGACCAAGTTCTGGACAGCGAAACCTACGCCCTAGCCGCCAGAGAACTGGGCCTGCCGGATCGGGCCCATGACCGCGGAGCTTTGCTCTTTGCCGATGGATCCCGCTTCGACGGAGAGGATCCCGTTGCTTACCTGGAGTCGGTGGCCATCCGGCAGGATCTGAAGCTGCAGGAGTACCGGCTCAGCGAAGTTTAGCTTTTGTTACCTTAGCCCCTCAATTGGAAAACACCATGATGACCAGTTCTCGCCTATCTTCCTCACCGCTATCTTCTGCATCTCCGGTTGCAGGACTGCCCCTTCTTTGTCTTCAGAATGTGGGCAAGACCTACTTCACCTCAGCAGGGCCCTTCGTTGCGCTGGAAAATATCAATCTGGAAGTGGCCGCCGGTGAGTTTGTTTGCATTATCGGCCACTCGGGTTGCGGCAAATCCACCTTGATCAACATGGTGGCGGGTTTTTCGACTCCCACTTCGGGATCCATTACCCTCAAGGGCCAGCCCATCACCTCCCCAGGGCCGGATCGGATGATGGTGTTTCAACATTATTCCCTTTTGCCCTGGCTGACTGCCTTTGAAAATGTTTATCTGGTGGTGGATCAGGTGTACCCAACCAAACCCCGGCGGGAGAAAAGGGAAATTGTTCAAGAACATCTGGAATTGGTAGGTTTAGCAGAGGCAGCCCACAAGCGGCCCAAGCAGCTTTCTGGAGGCATGAAGCAAAGGGTAGCCATTGCCCGTGCTCTTGCCGTTCGTCCGCAAGTTTTGCTCTTGGATGAGCCTTTTGGGGCCTTGGATGCCATTACCAAGGAAGATCTACAAGATGAGCTGCTGGCCATTTGGCGGGATCACCGCTGCACAGTTTTGATGATTACCCACGACATCGACGAGGCTCTCTACTTGTCAGACCGTGTGGTGATGATGACCAACGGCCCCGCTGCCCATATCGGCGAGATCTTGACCATTCCCTTCGAGCGACCGCGCATCCGCTCCCGCATTATGGAAATGCCCGAGTTCTACGAATTGCGCAACCGCGCCCTTGACTTCCTCTATCGTCGCTTTGCCCATAGGGAGGATTAAGCTAGGAATCAAAACGCTTGGGGAGGGAAGTTGATGGCCGCTGCTCCGGTTCAGGTAGCTCCAACCGATCTCCCAATGGAGAAGCGGTTCTCTAGCTTGCCCAAAACCCTTGCCGACTATCTGGCCAATCCAGTTGCCCAAACCAAATGGGTAGATGGCTACATTGTGGAGAAAGTGGGGCAAACCTTAGGGCATGCAAAGATCCAAACCCGACTTCTCTTCCGTTGGCTCGGTTATGTTGAATGTCAGCCATTGGGGGGTATGGTTTTGGTGAAGGCTCCCGGCCAAACCAAAGGCAGAGTCAGAAGACCTGATGCTGCCTACTCATCTCCAGATTTAATCCAGCAATTTGGAGAGGATATTGCCACGCTGCTGCAGAGCTATCCTCTGGTTGAGGAGATCTTCTCTCCAACCGACTGTGGAGAAGATATTTTCCTAAAAGCCCAAGAGTATCTCAGCTCCGATGTACTGGAAGTCTGGCTGATTTTTCCCAGAAGCAAATACGTTTTTATCCAAACTCAAGATGGCCATCTTTGGCTAGCTGAACAGGACACTGACAAGAGCTAGGTTGTATTACCTGGCTTGGAGATCCAAGTTGCCGCTCTTCTCAGCTAAGGGATCCAAAATGCGAGAGAATTGGGCGTTTAATAGGGATCCCAACTCATGGTGACCGCGATGGAGTCGGAAAAAGCTGTCATCAAAACCCTATGTCCCTATTGCGGTGTGGGATGTGGATTGGAGGCGGTTTCGACAGCCTCAGGTGACTGGAAAATGAGAGGCGACCGGGAGCATCCTTCCAGCTTGGGGATGGTCTGTGTAAAGGGGGCTACGGTTCTGGAGGCAGTTGGTCGAGATCGGCTGCTCTCTCCCCTGTTTCGGGAGAGCTTGGATCAGCCCTTTCGCCGCATTTCTTGGGATCAGGCTTTTGAGGAGATGGTTTCTCGGCTGCGCCGCCTCAAAGACAACCCCCACTCCATAGCCATGTATGGATCGGGGCAGTTGCTCACTGAAGACTATTACGTTGCTCAAAAGCTGATGAAAGGCTGTCTGGGAACCAACAATTTCGACACCAACTCGCGCCTGTGCATGTCCTCAGCTGTCTCAGCCTACACCCAATCCCTGGGATCCGATGGCCCCCCCTGCTGCTACGAGGATCTCGATCTCTGCAATCTGGCTTTTCTGGTGGGCACCAACACCGCCGATTGCCACCCCATTCTTTTTAATCGCTTGAAGAAGCGGCACAAGCCCGGATCCCCCCTCAAAATAGTGGTAGTGGATCCCCGGCGCACTCAGACAGCAGAAGCTGCTGATCTCCACTTAAAAATTTGTCCTGGAACCGATATCGATCTTTTCAATGGGATTGCCCATTTGCTGTTGAAGTGGGGATCAATGGCTACCGATTTTATCGAGGGCTTCACCCAAGGTTTTGCCGAATATGCAGCTTTGCTGGCCGATTATGAGCCGCAGATTGTAGCCCAGCGCTGTGGAATTGCAACTGAGGACTTGATTGAAGCAGCCAAGCTTTGGCAGGGATCCCAAAGGGTTCTCTCCCTTTGGTCGATGGGCCTAAACCAGTCCAGCGAGGGCACCGCCAAGATCACCAGCCTAATCAATCTCCATCTCCTAACTGGGCAAATTGGCCGACCGGGGACCGGCCCCTTTTCCTTGACCGGCCAGCCCAATGCCATGGGTGGTCGAGAGGCAGGGGGGTTATCCCATCTGCTGCCGGGATATCGGCTGGTGAGCCATCCCCAGCATCGGGCAGAGGTGGAGCAGGCTTGGGGTTTGCCCAGCGGCTCCATCTCCCCCCACCCAGGACTGAGGGCCACCGAGATGATTGCCGCTCTGGAGACGGGATCCCTGCAGTTCTTTTGGATTGTGGCCACCAATCCTTTGGTGAGCTTCCCCGATCTGGAACGGGTCAAAAAAGCCCTGAAAAAGTCTCCCTTTACCGTTTACCAAGAGGCTTATTACCCTACAGAAACGGCAGAATATGCCCATTTGCTTTTGCCCGCCTGCCAGTGGAGCGAGAAAACCGGGGTGATGACCAACTCCGAGCGCAGGGTTACCCTTTGTCAAGCCTTTCGAGATCCCCCTAGCGAGGCCCGACCCGATTGGGAGATCTTTGCTGAAGTGGGGCGCAGGTTGGGCTTTGCAGCACAATTTTCCTTCCAAACCGCGGCAGAGGTTTATGCAGAATTTGCCGCCCTTACCGCAAATCGCCTCTGCGATCACTCCGGCCTCAGCCATGCCCTTTTGGCAGAACAAGGCCCTCAGCAATGGCCTTATCCCAAAGAAAGAACCTCGGCCCCTAAGTCCACTCGCCTCTACACAGATTGGCGTTTCCCGACCCCCGATGGCCGCGCCCGCTTTATCCCCCACCCTTCCCGTGGCCTAGCAGAGCCGCCGGATCCCCAGTTTCCCTACGTATTAACCACGGGCAGGCTTTACGGCCATTGGCACACCCAAACCCGCACCGGCAGGATTGAAAAAATCAAGCACATGCACCCCCAACCCTTTATTGAAATCCATCCTCGCGATGCGGAAAAACTGGGCATCCAAGATGGAGATTGGGTTCAGGTGCGTTCTGCCCGCGGGCGGGCCTATTTCCCGGCCAAGATAACTGCCAACATTGCTCCCGGTACGCTATTTGTACCCATGCACTGGGGATCCCTCTGGGCAGAACAAGCCGAGTGTAATGCCCTCACCCATGACATCAGTTGCCCTGATTCCGGACAGCCGGAATTAAAAGCCTGCGCCGTTGCTCTTGAGAAAGCCGATCCACCATCAAGCAATCCTCTCAGGTATCCTAACGGAGATTTCCATGGCTCTGTTTCAGTTTGAGCAAGATTTTGCCGACTCTCTGCGATGCATCCCCATGAGCTTACGCCTGAAGCTGGATTTGTGCGGGATCAAGCTCAAGCTTCATCAATGGGCCAAGTTTTCCTTAGAAGAGCGGCGGAAGTGTGTTGATTGGCCCTCTGAATCTCCACAGGATCTAGAAGAACTCCGCAACCATCTGCGCCATTTGGTTCGCTCCATCTGCCACGAAGAGGCGCAAGAGATTCCCATTGACCCCCAGCCTGAATGGCAAAATCCGCACCAGATCCCAATGGCTGTCCAACAAAAAGCTCAAGACCTGGGGATCCGGCTTGCCCTCGATTTCTGGAGAAACTTGCACGATATCCAGAGATTTGCCTTGCTGAAGTTGAGCCGATCCCATCACGAAAACAAAAATTTCTTGCCCGCTCTGCGAGAGTTTGGCCTGAAGATGGCGAGGGATGGTGATTGCAGTTACTCTGAATCTATTTGAGAGAGATAGTCTGATACATTTACGCTGAACACTGCTGAACATCACTGTTCAACTATGCAGCGATAGCATTCTGTTTGTTTCCAAACAGAATGGCGGTATCCCGCAAAGCTTTGAGTAGAATACCCAAAGCGCAGTTTCCGTGTCGTCTTACTACCAATTTTCTGCTTTGCTTTGGCTACCATGTTGGCAGACTCGAAAGTAAACAGAAAGATCAACTGGTAGTAATCCGTACTGAACATATTATACATTATTTTCAGTATAGTTGAGCTTATTATTGACTAGAGTCATGCTCCTCTGCCATGCGCTGCCCCAGACGACCACCCCCAACCCCTCTTCCACCCTGGGAGAGGAAATGCCTGCTCTAGGGGATCCGGGTCCGCAACAGTTCAAGTGGGCTAATGGGGGATCCCCCTCGAGAGGGGAGAGACTCAGCTCAGCAATATCCGTGCCTAGTCAAAGCAGAGGGCTATTGTTAAGGAATCTAAAGTAAAGTTGAGCTTTTGATATCACTGTTGCCGTCTTGTTACCGAAAGCGCTATCGTCTAAGCATCAAAGCTTTTTTCAAAGCTGCTTTATGGGCCCTGGAGGAGCGACCCCTCTGGGGCTTCTTCCATCCGGCTGCAGCTGAGAGGGCAAGGGATGGCTTTATGGGGTAGGGATCACTCCTCGGCGGACGGCAGGCCCCAGGGCGTGGCTGCCGATGTCAGAACGGTAGTAGGCCTTGGGAAACTGCACTTGCTCCACAGCTGCGTAGGCTTGGCGCAGGGCCTCGGATAGGGTTGCCCCTTGGCCGGTAAGACAGAGAACGCGCCCGCCATCGCTCAGGAGCTGCTTGCCTGCCTGGCGGGTACCCGCATGAAACACCAACGCCCCCGTGGTGGCAGCTGCATCCAAGCCGGAGATGGGGATCCCTCGCTCGTAGGCATCGGGATAGCCTGGGGCTGCCATCACCACGCAGGCGGCATAGCCGGGTTTCCATTTGAGCTGGATTTGGGCCAGCCGTCCTTCTATACAGGCCAGCAGCACCTCGTCCAAAGGGTTTTCCAGCAAGGGCAGGAGGACTTGAGCTTCGGGATCCCCAAAGCGGCAGTTGTACTCCAACACGTAGGGATCCCCACTGGGCGTGATCATCAAACCGGCATAGATCACCCCCTGGTAGCGGATGCCCCGTCGTTGCAAAGCCTCCAGGGTGGGATCCAGGATCTGGGTTTGGATGCGGGCCAACCCTTCTGGAGTGACCAGGTGATCCGCAGGGGCATGAGCTCCCATGCCGCCGGTGTTGGGGCCAGTATCGCCCTCGCCAAGGCGCTTGTAGTCCTGGGCAGGTGGCAGCGGCACACAGATCTGGCCATCGGTTAGAGCCAAAACCGACACCTCCTGGCCGGGGATAAACTCCTCGATCAGCACCTGATCGCCCGGCTTGGCCAGGGCTGCTTCCAGGGCTTGCACGGCTTCTTCCCGGTTTTGGGCAACGGTTACCCCCTTGCCGGCAGCCAGTCCGTCTTTTTTGATGACCACTGGGAAACTCTGGGAGTCGAGATAGGCCACAGCGGCAGATAGCTCAGCAAAGCCGGTAGCGCGAGCAGTCGGGATCCCCGCCTCTTGCATCAATTGCTTAGCCCAGAGTTTGCTTCCTTCCAGTTGGGCAGCGACGCGGCTAGGCCCGAAAATGGGCAACCCTGCTGCCTGGAAGGCGTCCACGATCCCCTGCACCAAGGGCAGCTCTGGCCCTACCACCGTCAGGCGGATCCCTTGTACGGTGGCAAACCGCACCAGCCCTTCGATGTCGGTAGCCGCCAAAGCCACGGATTGACAGCGGGGCAGCTGCTGCATGCCGCCGTTGCCGGGGGCACAGTAGATCCGAGTAACCTGGGGAGACTGCAACAGCTTCCAGGCCAGGGCGTGTTCTCGCCCCCCAGATCCGATGACCAGAGCCTGCATGGTGTGCTATTCCGCTGTTTCTAAACCCAGCTTGCCTGTTTTCCGAACATCCCCCATTAGACCATGTTCTTGTACCATTTCTGGGGTGTTGGCGCACTCCGGTCAGTGGACGGCGAGAGAACGGCCCCGCCAAGTCCAGTTGCGGCCGGTGGTGGTGCGGATGGCCGAAGCCAAGATGATGGCCGCTGTCGCCCAACCCCCCACTGCCGTTAGCCACCAGTAGCAGAGGGGCAGATGCGCCCAATGCCGGAGCAGAAGCCGGATGGCCAATTGGGCCAGGATCCCTGCCAAGCTGGCCAACAGCACCTCCAGGGATCCCGTAGCCCCAGCCAGGATCACCCCCAACCAGGGCAAGCTGCAGATCCCCAAGACCGTACCCATTGCCAACACCGCCAAGGCCCAGTTGCGCTCCAGGCCCAGGAACCAGTTTTTGGTCCACCCTTCCCAAAGGGCAGCCCCGTTGGCATACATGCGGCTGCGCACCCGCGGCCCTCCCAGGCAAATTTGCAGGCCCAACCCCTGGGCTTTGATCCGTTGCCCCAGGGCCACATCCTCGATCACCACATCGGCCACTCCGGCATGTCCGCCAACTTGCTCGTAGGCAGAGCGGCGAAACAGCAGGAAGGGACCAAAGGCAAAGGCTTTGGGGTTGTCGGGATCGTTCACGGCGGCAAAGTTGTAACCCACCGCCAGGATGGTCATCATGATGGGTTGCACCAGCCACTCCGCTAGGCAACCGCACACCAATTGCGGCCCTACACTCACCAAGCCGCTGCCGCTTGCCAGCAAATGTCCTAAGGCCGCTTCAATGGCACCGGATCCCAGCCGCACGTCGCAATCCAGAAACAGCAAGTAGTCGGCTTCTACGCGGGCGACGGCTTGGGCACAGGCCCAGTTTTTGCCCACCCACCTTTGGCCTTTGGGACGGGGATCCCCCTTGAGCAGGTGTAGGCGCGGATCTTGCCGTTCGGCGGCCAGGGCTTGGGCCAGCTCCCAGGTGGCATCCGTGGATTCATCGTCCACCAACCACACCTGTAAAGGGGCAGAGGTGCTGTCCAGAATGCTGCTCAGGCAGCCCACCACGTTCTCGGCCTCGTTGTAGGCGGGCACGATCACCGCCAGCCGCTCCATCCCGGCCGCGATTTCCCCTGCCTGTTCCGCCGGGGGATCCCTCAGCCAGGGGGAAGCCCGCAACGCTCGCCTCAGTTGCAGAGCCACTAGGGCAATCGCCAAAGCTGTTAAGGACAATACCCCCGTTAGGATTTCTCGGATCCCCACTCCTGCTTCCCTCGTTGTTTAGATGTGCTCAGGAACAGATTCCCACCTCTAATGCTCTAGCTCTGGGATGGCCCAATGATTTTCTAGGCAGACAAAACCCCCTCTACGATATCGCCATAGGGCCGGGGAAAGATTAGCCAGACCTGGCGCTGGGTTTCCACCAAGGCACGCACCAAAGGGGAAAGATGGGCAATTTCTTCATAGCCACGCTCGGTTTTGAGCTGGATCCCTTGGTCATAAAAGCTATAGCCCTGGACATGGGCAGAGCGGATGCCCAAGTAACTTTCAGGATCCAGCCCATCCCGCAGCATTTTGGCCTGCACGGCGGCCACCAGGGTTTGGCGTTGCTCCTCAGACAACTGGGTAATGTTGCGGGCCTTGAACAAATCCCGCTCCAAGTAGCGCCGCGACAGATCCGCCAAGATGGGATCCTTCCCCGACATGGCCCAGAGGCGCATGGGGTAGCTGAAGATGATATCGTCGGCAGCCAAGTAGAGGGGGAGCGGCAACTCGAAGGGATCCCCTTTTTGAGCCGCCAGCGAGGCCCAGCACCAAGCGCTGAGGATGGGATCCAGCTCAATCTCCCCCCTTTGCAGGAGCGCCTCTGCCCGCCTGAATAGCCGCTCCAAGATAAAACGGGCACAGAGGCTCTTGGGGTGCTGGTACACCTGGGTGTACATGAAATAGCGCACCACCAGGTAGTGCTCGATGGCCCCCAGGCCTTTGCGGGCGGGGATGGACAGGGATCCCGTCTCCGGGTCATAATCCAGCACCGTTAGGATGCGATCCAAGTCCAGGTGGCCGTATTGGGCACCCGTGAGCAGGCTATCCCGCATCAGGTAATCGAAGCGGTCGCAGTCCAGTTGGCTGGAGATGAGTTGCCCCACCAGCGGCAGGGGAAACTGCTTCTGCAGCACTTGCTGCATCTGGGCCGGCAGTTGGGAATCAAACTCCGCCAGCAGCGTCCTCACCTGGGGATCCTCCCGGAGAATGCGGGCCGTCCAAACCTCGTGCCGGCAGCCGAAGATCTCTTCCCCGGCATGGCTAAAAGGGGCATGGCCAATGTCGTGCAGCAGAGCCGAGGCCAAGGTTACCGCCCGATAGGGACGCAGCTCCGGGTGGCGATGGGCCAATTTGTCGAACAGCCGCCGCGTTACCTGCAGCACCCCCACCGAATGGGTAAAGCGGGATCCCTCTGCCCCGTGGAAGGTAAAAAAGGCCGTGTCCAACTGGCGAATGCGGCGCAGCCGCTGAAAGGCCGGTGTATCGATCAGGCGAATGAGCAGAGCCTCAACCGCGTCCCCTCCATTCAGGCTGATGGCGCCATGCAGGGGATCGTGGTAGGTGCGGGACTTGCAAAACCGTAGCGGCATACTCCCACCATACCTCGCCAATTTTGGGATCCTTGGCTAGCCTGTCTGGGGGTGCTTCCCGCCTCGCCCTATCTATGCCCGCTTTCCCATGCCTCTCTCTGCAAAGGATGCCAGCACCCGAACCCCAGAAAACTCGACTCCAAGACAACAAGACAGCTGGGTGTTCCTCCTCTCCCTGCTGATTTTGATACTCAGTTTGGGGCTAACCGCCTGCTCTGCCAGTTCTGGATCCCCTGTTGTGCCCAGCCCACCTACCCTCACCCGCTACGTTGCCCTGGGAGCCAGCGATGCCGTTGGCTACAACGCCTCCATTTCCTGTGATGGCCCAGCCAACGCCGCCGGCACTCGACCCCAGCGCTCAGAGCCCCTGGACTGCCCCAATGGAACGGGCTATGTGCCCCGCCTGGCTCGCTTGCTGCCCGGCCCAGTGGAGCTTATCAACCTGGGCCGTTCGGGAGCGGTGCTCAGCCCCGCCATGCAAGCCCTGAGGCAGGGGATCCCGGCCAATTTGCTGCAGGATCAAGTGCCGCGCCTTCCCCCCGATGCCACCCTGATCACCATTTGGGTGGGCGGAAACGATACCAACGCCATCGCTCTGGCGGCGGCTCAACGGGCTCTCCAAGGTGAGGATCCCTTGCCCTTCGTCGATCAGCAGATCCGACAATTCGCCGCCGATTACCAAACCCTGCTGCAAGCGGTGCGTGCCCGTGCCCCTCAAGCTCGCCTGGCGGTGGCCAACCTGCCCAACTTCGCCCTGATTCCTCTGGGTCAGCAGCAACCCAGCAGCGTGCGCCAACTGCTCTCCCTGATCTCGGTTGGCCTCACGCAACGGGCCATCAACCCCTTAAGCCAACAGGGGATCCCAGTGGTGGACTTGCTCTGCGATCCCCGCTCCTACCGACGCGAGTCCTTCTTTCCCGGCCCGCTGGCCGACGGGTTTCACCCCAACGACCGGGGCTACGCCGATTTGGCCGATGCCTTCTTAAGCGCCTTTCGGCAACCGCTCCCTCCCCAACCCCGCTGCCCTCCCTTTAGCGAGGTGGGATCCCTGCAACCAGATGCGGCGGCAGAATCCGCCCTCCGAGGTTTTCTCGCAGATGGGTACAGGCCGGCACAATAGGATCCCTGCACCGGGCAAGGGATCCCAAAGGCGCTTAGACGATCCAGCCACGGAGAACGGGCCAGTTTTAGGAAGCAGCTACCGCTGCCGAGGAACGCCGCCGCCGGCCCAGAGCACCCGCTACCGGCTCCGGTTGGGTTTCCACACTCAGGGAAGACACAGACTCCTCTTCAGGGGATTGCACAAAAACCGCCACCGTGGGCTTGCCGGGCAATTGTTCTCGCAAGAAACGGCGCACCACCCGCTCCACTTCGCCCTTAAGGCCGGCCCAGTCGATGTCCAGGCTGCCCCGCTCCAGCGAGCGAGCAAATTGGGGCCACGCTTGCCGAAGGGTGTTCTCCAGAAGGGGTTTCAGGTCGGATCCCTTGAGTTGGTTCCCTTCCCCCGCCAAGCCAAAGGTTTGCACCTGCGGGGTGCAGAGCAACTGGCCGCTGCCGTCCAGGCTGATCACCACCGTCACCATACCGTCTTTGGCGATCTGCTGCCGCTCCTGCATCATCTCATCCATCACCACTCCATCGTGGGAAGCGGCGATCATCTGCAGGCCAGAGGGGACGCGGCCCGTGATGGCAATGCGCTCCCGGTTCACCTCCACCACATCGCCATTGTCGATGATTACAATGTTTTCCCGCGGGATCCCCATGCTCATGGCGGTTTCGGCGTGCTTGACCAGCATGCGGTATTCCCCGTGGGTGGGGACAAAGAACTTGGGGCGGGTGAGGGCAATCATCAGCTTTTGGTCTTCCTGGCAGCCGTGGCCGGAAACGTGCAGGCCCTTGTCTTTGCCGTAAATGACATTGGCTCCCAGCTCCATTAGCTTGTCAATGACCCGCGAGACCGCGATGGTGTTGCCAGGGATCGGGTTGGCCGACCACACCACCGTGTCTCCTGGCTTGATTTGCAACTGCGGGTGCTCGCCGTTGGCGATGCGGGTAAGAGCAGCCAGCGGTTCTCCCTGGGATCCGGTGGTGAGGATGATCACCCGGTCATCCGGCAGGCTGTTGATCACATGCATTGGCTGCAGCGTCTCGTCCTTGCAGCGGATGTAGCCCAAGCGCCGCGCATGAGCCACCACGTTTAGCATGGAGCGGCCCAGCAGAGACACCACCCGACCTTGCTGTTCGGCAATCTGCAGCACCAAGTTGAGACGATGTACCGAAGAAGCAAAGGTGGTGATGATCACCCGTCCCTTGGCTCCGGCAATGGCCTTGGTGAGACCGGGCACCACTGAGGCTTCAGAGGGGGTGAACCCCGGCACTTCAGCGTTGGTGGAGTCGCTGATCAGGCAGAGCACTCCCTTTTCTCCATGTTCGGCCAACCGCTGCAGGTCGAAGTACTCCCCATCCACGGGGGTATGGTCGATCTTAAAGTCGCCGGTCTGAATAATGACGCCCACAGGCGTGTGCAGAGCCACCGTAAAGCTATCGGCAAAAGAGTGGGTGTTGCGAATGAATTCGGCAAAAAAGTGCTTACTCAAGGGAACGATTTCACGGGGGCCAACAGGACGCAGCTCTGTGCGGTTGAGCAGGCCCACTTCCCGCAATTTCTCTTCCAGCAGCGCCAGCGCCAATCTGGGGCCGTAGATGACCGGAATATCAAATTCCCGCAGGTGATACGGGATGCCACCGATGTGATCTTCGTGGCCGTGGGTAACCACCATCCCCCGCACTTTGTCCCGATTTTGCTTGATGTAGGTCATGTCCGGCAGCACGATGTTAATGCCGTGCATGCTCTCATCGGGAAAAGCCAAACCGGCATCCAAGAGGATGATGTCATCCTCGTAGCGGAAGGCCCATGTGTTTTTGCCGATCTCCCGTTCGCCGCCCAGCGGAATCATCTGAACGGAAGAGGTGGATTGTGGGGTTACAGAACGAGAAGCAACTGAAGAACGTGGTGTTGGCATATGGTTTAGATCCTCAACAGTAAAAAAACAAAAACAGAAATGGGCACAAGCTATCCCCGACAAAGTTGTGGGCGAAAGCCGCAACTCATCCATTTCCCATGCCGGGGAAGAGCTTTTCAGGGAAAAAGCTACCTACCCACAGGTCAAACGCCACAAAAGAGCCCCTTGCAAACCCCTGAAAACCGTGGTCATGGCAGAAGCAAAGCCTAAAAATGCAATCATGAAACTTTCGTCGCCATTTGTTCGGATCCCTTCGATTCAGCCAGTAGGCCCATCTCTTCAAGCACCTGTCGCAAAACCTGCAGAGAACTGGGCTGTAGAGGCGCTAGGGGAAGGCGCGCCCGACCCACTCGCCAACCCTGCATCTCCAATGCGGCCTTAATCGGAACTGGGTTGGTCTCGATGAATAAAACCTTGAACAACGGAAACAAACGCAGGTGGTGGGCCAAAGCTTGATCGTGTTGCCCCCTGATGTAGCTCTGGATCAGCTCCTGCAACTGCAACCCAACCAGGTGGCTGGCTACACTGACCACACCGCTGCCTCCCAAAGATAGGAGCGGCAACGTCAAAGAGTCATCTCCCGAATAAATGGCAAAACGCGAGGGAGTGAGTCGCCGAATTTCCGAAGCTACATCCATCATACCACTGGCTTCTTTGATGGCGACAACCGTTTCCAATTCTGCCAATTTCGCTACGGTCTCCGGCTGTAAACTGGCCCCTGTCCGACTGGGAATGTTGTAGAGCAAGATGGGCAGGTCACTGGCTTGGGCGATGGCCTTGAAGTGCTCGTAAAGGCCGGCCTGGGTAGGCTTGTTGTAGTAGGGCACCACCTGCAGAGAGCCATCCAAACCGAGTTGAGCGGCCTTTTTTGTGGCTTCAATGGCCTCACGGGTGGAGTTGGATCCCGTCCCGGCGATCACCTTAGCCCGACCGGCTACGGCATCTCGCACCACGCGGAACAGCTCATACTCCTCTTGCCAGGTTAGGGTGGGAGATTCGCCTGTGGTGCCACAGACCACCAAGCCGTCACTGCCGTGGGTTGCCAAGTAATCGGCCAAACGAGCGGCCTCATCGTAGTTAAGCTCCCCCTCATCAGTAAAGGGGGTAACCATGGCCGTCAGCACTCGACCGAAGTTCACCGATTGCTTCTCCCCATCAACCACACCAATCCGACGATTAACCGGGCGACCCAGATGAGACCAGTTTGTTTTTCCATCATACCTGCCTTTGCGTTAGGGATCCCGCTTGCCTGCCCTGCCAAGGCCCAGTTTGTACCTCACCCGGTTGCCACAGGCTGGATAAAAGGGAGATAACAAAGAAGACAGACCGTTTGAACACGGAATGTATAGCCATTTGCCAATCCTGCCCCTACCTTTGGGGGGAGCAGCCTTTCTACCGACACTTGAGGATCCCTATGGACGCGCTAACTGCCCTGAAAGAGCGCATTTCCGCCGACAAATTGGATCCCAGCCGCCGTTTATCGGAAGCGGAGATCCGAGAGCTGGTGGCTTATGCTACGGAAGCTCCTTCTTCCTTCAACATTCAGCACTGGCGGTTTGTTGCGGTCACCGACCCGGAAGACAAAGAGCGCCTCAAATCTCTGGCCTACAACCAACAGAAGGTGGCGGATGCATCGGTGGTGTTTATCATCCTGGGGGATCTGCGGGGGTATGAGAAACTGCCTGAAATTGTGCAAAGAAGCGTTGCTGCCGGGATCCTCCCCCCCGAAAAAGCGGAAGGCTGGGTGAACATGGCCCAGGCAACCTATCTCCACAATCCCACCTTGGCGCGGGATGAAGCGATTCGCTCTGGGGCGATGGCTGCCATGGCGCTGATGATCGCGGCTCAGGCCAAGGGTTTGGTGAGCGGGCCGATGATCGGCTTTGATCCGGAAGGGGTAAAGCGGGAGTTCGGCATTGCCGACCGCTACGTGCCGGTGATGCTGCTGGCGGTTGGATATGCGGCAGCGGGTAACCTGCCGCGCAAGCCTCGCTTGGGGGTGGATGAAGTTCTGGCCTTTGGGCGAGGGCGGGAGTTTTAGCCCTAGGCTCAGGTGGGATCCCTGTCGCCCTCTCCTGGGCTCCTACCGGCATCAAGCCTTGAGAAAATGAACCAGCTGTTGCAAGCGATCCCAAGCGGCACCCCTGGCGAGAATCTCGCGAGCTTGGGCGATCCCGGCTCTCCAATCGGGGGCCACTCCGGCCACCTGCAGGGCCAAAGCAGCATTCAAGGCCACCACATCCTGCTGGGCAGGCGTCCCGGATCCCTGGAGAACTTGGGTGAGGATGGCGGCATTTTCCGCCACATCCCCCCCCTTGAGAGCTTGGGTGGGTGCCAAGGTCAGCTCGTAATCTGCAGGGTTCAAGACTTCCGTCCGTACCAGCCCACCGGACAGGATGCCCAGATCGGTGGGTTGATCCAGACCGGCCTCGTCGAGACCTTCGCGGCTGTGCAACACAATGGCCCCTTCCCGTCCCAACAGGCGCAGGGCCTCTGCCATTACCGGCACCAGCTCCTGGGCGTAAACCCCGATCACCTGGCGGTTGGGATAGAGGGGGTTGACCAAGGGCCCCAACAGGTTGAAAATGGTGCGAACCTTGAGGGCCCGCCGATAGGGGATCACCGCCCGCATGGCCGGGTGCCACTGGGGAGCAAACAAAAAGGTGATGCCCACTTCCGCCACAGCCGCCCGCACCCGCTCTGGCTCAGCCCCCAAGTTCACCCCCAGGGCCTCCAGCACATCCGCCGAGCCGACCTTGCCAGAGGCGGAACGGTTGCCATGTTTAACCACCGGGATCCCGGCTGCACTGACCACAAAGGCCACCGCCGTGGAAATGTTAAAAGTGCCGGCCCCATCGCCGCCGGTGCCACAGGTATCCACCAGGAGAGGCAAGTCCAGCGGGGATCCCAGCGAAGCCCGCTGTAGCACTCGTGCCATGCCGGCCAGTTCACCAGCGCTCACACCCTTGGCTTGCAGGGCCGCCAGAATCGCCCCCGACACCACATCTGGCACTTGGTTCTGGAGCCAACCGTTCATCAACTGTTCAGCTTGGGCTTCGCTGAGAGATTGCCGATCCAGCAACTGCCCCAAAAGCTGTGGCCAAAGGTCAGCCGTTTCCGTCATGGGTCGGGATCCTGGGTGTCAGCGGGTACTCATAGTAGCGTATCTAGTAGCGTATCCCGCCTCTGGGTCACTTGCCTCCTGCAGGTCGGGCCATGCTGATAGTTGGTATAGTGGGTCTGACCTGGGCCGTTTCCGGCCTCGGCAGGGTGCGTTCTATTCTTCTCTTCCCTCCCGGAGGTTGTGATGAACCCTCCAACTAACCCGAGGGCCTGCAGCCCGCTTGCACGAGCGGGAGCCTTCGCCCCCATCCATGTTGTGGGCGGGGGGTTGGCGGGGACAGAGGCCGCTTGGCAAATTGCCCAGTTAGGAGTGCCTGTCATTCTTTCGGAGATGCGCCCCGTGCGCCAGAGCCCGGCCCATCACACCGATCAGTTGGGGGAGCTGGTGTGCAGCAACTCCTTTGGGGCTGCGGCCAGCGATCGGGCGGCAGGGCTGCTCAAGGAAGAACTGCGACAACTGGGATCCCTGGTGATCGCGACGGCGGATTGCCATGCAGTGCCGGCAGGAGGGGCATTGGCAGTGGATCGGGCCCGCTTCAGCCAGGCTCTCACAGAAGCCATTCAAAACCATCCCCGCATCACCCTGCGTCGGGAGGAGGTGACGGAGATCCCGGAGGGCATTGCCGTCCTCTGTACCGGCCCTCTGACCAGCGATCCCCTGGCCAAGGCACTGCAAGCCTTTACGGGCCTGGAGTACCTGAGCTTTTTTGATGCGTCTAGCCCCATTGTTACCGGGGATTCGTTGAACCGAGCGGTGGTGTTTCAGGCTTCCCGCTACGACAAGGGGGAAGCAGCCTATCTCAACTGCCCCATGACGGAAGCGGAGTACGAACGGTTTTGGCGGGCGCTGGTGGAGGCGGAGCAGGCGCCCCTCAAGGATTTTGAACGGGAGGAGCGCAAGTTTTTCGAGGGCTGCTTGCCGATTGAAGAAATGGCGCGCCGTGGCAAAGACACCCTCTGTTTCGGCCCCTTGAAGCCGGTGGGGCTGGTGGATCCGCGCACGGGATCCCGTCCTTACGCGGTGGTGCAGTTGCGGCAAGAGGACAAAGCAGGGCAGCTGTGGAACTTGGTGGGCTTTCAAACCAACTTGAAATGGGGAGAACAGCAGCGGGTCTTTCGCCTCATCCCCGGCCTGGAACAGGCGGAGTTTGTCCGCTTTGGGGTGATGCACCGCAATACATTTTTGAATTCGCCCCAGCTTCTGTGGCCGACCTTGCAATTTCGTCGCCGACCCACGCTGTTTGCCGCCGGCCAGTTGGTGGGCACCGAGGGCTATGCCTGCGCGGTGGCAGGGGGATGGTTGGCCGGACAGAACGCCGCCCGCCTGGCTCTGGGGTTGCCCTTGATCACGCTGCCCCCCGAAACAATGATGGGATCCCTGTTTCAGTTCATCAGCAGCGCCGATCCCAGGCACTTTCAGCCGATGCCGGCCAATTTTGGGCTGTTGCCGGATTTGGAGGGGCGCAAGCTTCGCAACAAGCAGGAGCGCTATGGCCGTTACCGGGATCGGGCTTTGGCTGCTCTGAGGGCGACTGGGTTGGTGCGCCAAGTGCAAACTGCCTAGGGGAGGCCCAGGCTGGAGCGTGTTACCAACGGTTGCAGTCCGAAGTCAAAGTCGAGATTGAGCGTTAGCTTGAAGTCGATAAGCCTTGCGAAGGCCGACGAAGACACGCTGTGAATATTCTGGTCGTCAATGCCGGTTCCAGCAGCCTCAAATCCTCCCTATTTCTGGCGGTTGAGGGAAGGGTGGAGGCCACGCCCATCTGGCAAGCCCAGGTGGATTTCACCTACAAGCCGGGGGAGGCCCTCATCCAGACCCGTCGGCGAGGCGGTGGGTGGGAACCTTTTCCCTCCGTTTCACCTGAGAGGGGGATCGGCCAATTGGCCCCGCTGTTTCAAAGCCTCTGGCAAGGGGAGGGATCCCTGCTCTCCCAGGCGGCTGAGATCGGCGGCGTTGGCCATCGGGTGGTGCATGGGGGATCCCTGTACCGGCAGCCTACCTTAATTACACCGGAGGTGGAGCGGGCGATCGAGCAACTGATCCCCTTGGCCCCAGCCCACAACCCTGCCGCGCTAGCCGGCATTCGTCTGCTGAGTCAACTGTTGCCCGGGATCCCTCAGGTGGCCGTTTTCGACACCGCCTTCCACCAGCAAATGCCCCCGGCAGCAGCCCTCTACCCCCTCCCCTATGCCTGGGCTGAACAAGGGATCCGCCGCTACGGGTTTCATGGCATTAACCACGAGCATTGCGCCCGTCGCGCTGCCGAGATCTTGAACCGACCCCTGGAAGAGTTGCGGCTGATCACCTGTCACCTGGGCAACGGCTGTTCGTTGGCGGCTATTCGCGGGGGCAGAAGTGTGGACACCACCATGGGCTACACCCCTCTGGAGGGCTTGATGATGGGATCCCGGTCGGGGTCAGTGGATCCGGGCATTTTGATCCATCAGTTGCGCCAGGGCATGAGTGTGGATGAACTGGATCGGATCTTGAACCGAGAATCAGGGCTGAAGGGCGTTTCCGGCCTAAGCAGCGATATGCGGGTTGTGTTGGAGGCAATGGAGGCAGGCCATGCCCGGGCGGAGCTGGCTTTTGAGCTGTTTGTTCACCGTCTGCGCAGCCAGATTGGGGCGATGCTCATGAGCTTGGATCGGCTGGATGCGCTGGTGTTTTCTGGGGGGATTGGGGAAAACTCAGCACCGGTGCGGGCGGCAGCCTGTGCAGACCTAGGTTTTTTAGGGATCCAGATCGACCCGGTTTTGAATGCCGGATCCCCCCGCAACTGCGATATCAGCACTTCGGATGCTCCGGTGCGGGTTCTGGTGATCTCAGCCCAAGAGGACTGGGCCATTGCCACAGCTTGCCAAAACCTTTTGCAAGGGGAATAGACGAAGGATTCCAGGCTGCTTCTCGCCAGGTTCTCTCCTTTCCGCCCGCTGGCTTGGTGGAGACAAACTCTAGACAATAAGCTCAAAAAAAGAAGACCTTTTGGAGTGGAGGAAAACCATGCAGCGAAGGCATGAACGGATCCCATTGCTGGTGCTGCTGAGCAGTGTTCTGGTGGGGTGTGGGGGCACGACCGGCAGCAGCGATCTTCTGCCCCTGCCGCCTCCCATACCTGCTCCATCCCTCACCATTACTGATCTCTCTCCGCGCACCGTCTTGGTGGGGCAAACTCCAACCTTTGTGGTGTCTTTCCGGGTAGAGGCCCCTGCCGGGATCCGGGGTTCCAACGCCTTTTTGGCTTCCGTCACCACCCCACTGGGCAATTTCGTAACCCTGGGAGCTTTTGATGCTGCTCAGTTGCCCGGCTGCTTCGTTGGGGCGACCACCTGCACCGTTACAGGGCTGACCCTGACCCAGAATCGCTTTACCCTCACTCAAACGGGATCCCATCAGCTCACCATCAGTGTGTTCGATCGGCAGGAGCGGCTGGGCAGCGGCAGTTTCACATTTACCGGAGTGCTTTGAAAACGGTTTGGATAAAGACACAGAGGATACTAGTCTTGCAGGATCCCCAGAAACTCAAAACTCACTCTAGGCCCTATCTCTCAGGTGGATTTCTGAGGCTTCCGGCCAAGGGATCAGGCCACCTCGGTCAAACTTGAACGGCCTCGCCGTTCCTGAGGAGATCGAGTTTTGTTGCTTCAAATCGGGTGGGGATAAAGTCGAGTATGTAGTCACTCTAAACATCATGGTCTAAACATCATGGTCTAAACATCATGAATGAAACCTTTCCGTCTGGCTCCCCTCTCCCTCTGGAAGAGGAGCTGAGGGTGGTCGCGGAAGCGGCGCGGAGCGTTTGGGCACGGTCTCCAGCAGGAATGTAACTCGGAGACCCCAACTCAGGTGATCCGGATCAGCGCAAGCCTTTGGTCAGGGGAGTAGGTTATAGTTATCCAAAAAGATAACAATTTTGACAAAAAAGACATCTTCTGCTTTTCCCAAGCTGACCTTTCGATAAGCTGAAGCCGATCACAGGGAATGGAGGCACTGAACGGTGGAGAATGGGATCGTGTGTCAACTCACTTTAGAATGGACCGAAGCCGACCGGCGTCGATCGCAAACGGTTTCGCCTGTTCCCTCTAAGCTGGTTACCATTGGACGGGATCCCAGCTGTGATGTGGTGCTCAATGACCCAACTCGCTCGGTCTCAGGAGTTCACGCCGGGCTTTATTTTGATCCCAAAACCTTAAACTTTCACATTCGCAACTTAACTCGGGATCGTTTGCCTCCTAAGCAGCCCAACCCTGTCTGGGTGAATGGCCGAAAAATAATTCAGGAAGAGCTTGCGCTTGAGGCCAATAGCCAAATTCAATTGGGGCGCGTTGTGCTGAGCGTGAAGTCCATAGAAGTGGCCAGGAAGAATCAGGGGGTTCCCCTCAGCCGAGGCACTTTGGACACCCTCAAGGTTAAGTGCAGCCGCCTGGAAAACCCTCACTACCTGCCCCCAGAATATCAGGGTCAGAATTGTCCCTACTGTGGACATTTGGTCTTGAGCGCTACCTTGGTGATCCCTCCTCCAGAAGCTGGCAAAGCCCCACAACCTCCTCTCTAGAGGACCAACCCTTTCTATTCTTCTTAATTCTTCTTACAGATCCCAGTGGCTGATCCAAGTCCGTGGGGGATAGAAAAAAGGGATCCCGGGCAAACCAAAAGTGACCTGTGAGGTCGCGCTGTTCTGTGTTTTCTCAATGGCCTCTTCATGATCTTTGTAAAGGTAAGCAGAAGCTATGCAAATTCAACTGAGCTGGGAAGATCCCATCACCGAAGAACAGCAGGAGCTGATTTTTCCATTGCCTCTCGCCTTGGGCAGGGAGCTGGCCCAATTGCCACAGGAATGGCAAGGTCGAGAAGTGGCGCGGGCTGTGTTTGCCAGCCAGGAGATCTCCCGTTATCACGCCCTCGTCTATCTCGGTGAGGATGGCCAGGTCATCTATGAAGATCGCAGTGCCAACGGCAGCCGCATCAATGGGGAAAAAATCCGTCAGGCACGCCGGGTGCTCCAGGGGGGAGAAGTGGTGGAGCTTGGCCCCTACAGCATCACCGTGGGTTTGGTGTCCCCCAGGGATCCCAATGCCACCCTTTTGACCGGCACCCCTACTCTTTTGCTGGAGCCGCGCACCGAACTGATTCGCCCGGCCACCCAACCCGACACCGCATTTGAGGTTCCCCCGGCTTCCACGGTGGTTTTTGCCCCAGAGCAGCTTCCCGAGGTGCGGCCTGGCTCGGATTTTCCGCCGCCGGATTTGTTTCGAGCTGAGCAAATTGCCCTGAGCGCCCTCAAAGCCACCGGACTACCTGTGGAAGAGACCCTCTATTTGGCCTTGGGCGGCGGTATCGGCAGCTTTGTCTGGGTGGATACCCTGCGCATCTACGGGGTCAGACCGGAACACATCCGCGTCATCAGCATTGCCCGCAAACCCTACGAACGGTATGAACGGCTTTTGACCAACTGCCAGATCCCCCGCTGGAAGCGAATTCGCTCTGGCTCCGATTCTTGTCCAGACAACATTTGGGGCTGGCCTGGCTATGCTCTGCGGGATGCTTGGCGTTCCTTTTTCTCCGGCCGATTGTTGGAAGCATTCGGCTTTTTGTGGCAGGTATTTAGTGAGCCCTTGTTGGCAGATACCTATACGCCGCGGGCGGGGGATGTATTTGCCTCAATGGATCGGGAGGCAGCCCGAATTGGTTGGGAGCAAATGTTGTGTTACGGCCATATTCGCGCCATTCGCAAAACGGAGGATGGGCGATATGTGGTGGCCTATTCGGCAACGCGGCCCGGCCATACGGATCACCGTTTTATGGTGGCCAAGTATCTCCATTTGGCAACTGGATATCCGGCCATCAAGTTGCTCAACGACCTGCAGGAGTTTCGCGAAAAAACAGGAGATTTGAGATCGGTGGTACACGGCTATGAGCCTCATGATCACGTTTATGAGCAGTTGGAGAAACAAGGTGGCACCGTCCTAATTCGGGGATTTGGGATCGTCGCCTCTCAGGTGATGGAACGCCTTTACGAAGCCCGCAAAGTCAACCCCCGCATCTCGGTGGTGCATCTGAGCCGTGCGCCCAAAAGCGGTAATCGCTTCGGACGAGCCAAACGGGCAGTGGATAACCATTGGGAGTTTCAGCCCTTCAACTGGCCCAAGGGCACTTGGGGAGGAGTTCTGCGGGCCAAATTGGAAGCGGCGACCCCCCTGGAACGGCGCGAACTGCTGGAAGCTTGGGGCGGCACCACGACAGCAAGTCGGCGGAAATGGCGGCGGATCGTGCGGCAAGGGTTGCGAGAGGGCTGGTACTCGATTGTGTTCGGCAAGGTGGAGTCGGTGGTTCCCGGCGACAAGGGTAAGCCGGTAACCTACATTCGAGGTACCCACAACAACACGCAATTAAAGGTGGAGGCCGATTTCGTTATCGACTGTACGGGTTTGGTTTCGGATCCCATGACCAATCCTCTCCTCAACGATCTAATTACCCACTACAACCTGCCCCTCAATCCTCACGGACGCCTGCACGTTTCCAACGATTTTGAGCTGGCGGAGATGCGCAACCGGGATGGGCGGATGTACGCTGCCGGGATCATCACCTTGGGCGGGCCTTATGCGCCGGTAGATACGTTTTTGGGCTTACAGTACTGTGCCCATCGCTCGGTGGAACACCTGGCTCGACTGCGGGCACCGGGGGTCAAAGGTCTAGAAGGGATCCGATCCCTGTGGCAATGGTGCAAGTGGGCCTTGAACATCAGCCCTTAGCTTGCCGACATTGGGCAACGCTCCTGGATTTTGCCGGATGTTTATGGTTATCAACGCTATTGTTGGCGACACATCATGGCTATTCCCCATCCCGTTGAACTTGGTGAAAGGGGTGTTGCGTTGATCCCCAACTCTTCTATACCAAAGGGGGAAGGGTTGGGGGTGAGGGCCAGAAGGTTCCCTCAAACAGACTGGGAGCGACACGGATCCTGATGATCTCGATAGGCAAAACTGCTGGAGGAAAAGATGACTCCGACCCTGATTGGCCGCTGGCAAACTCGCATTTTCTTATTGGCCACCGTTGGTGTTTTGGCAAGTTTACCCTTTTATTTTGGGATCACCGGACATGGCGGCAGCCTCACCTATTTTTGGGTATTGCTCTACGTAGGTCTGTTTGGCTGTGTTTGGGATGTCGTTTATAACTATCTGATGGGGTGGATGTGGGATCACGATTGGCCTGGGATCCTTCAGCTTTTGGCCGGCATTTGGGAAGGGCTTTTTTTGGGTACAGTCTTGAAGGTGGTGGGTCTTCCTTATATCCCAACCCAACGGTTTGACTTGGGAGATTTTATTCTCCACTACAGTGTGGTCTGGGTTTGCCTTTACCTCAGCGCTTGGGTGGTGATGCGCATTTTGTTTCCCCGCTGGCGCTTTCGCGGTGGAGAGTGGCTGGGGCCATGGCCTCGCTCTGGCAGCTAGAGAGGGGATCCACTGCCGCTAGAATCAGGCTGGGAGATCTCCCCGGATAAGTCTGTACAGGCTGAGGGGAGTTGAAAAGTTGTTGCTGACCCAGATTTTTGCCCCATGCAAGCCTGTACCCTGATTGCCCGCGCCAAGATCAACCTCTACCTGGAAATCCTCGGCTCCCGTCCTGATGGGTATTCAGAGGTGGCGATGGTGTTGCAGAGCATTCATTTGGCGGATCGACTGCAGTTGAAGAGCCGTCCTCACGGGATCCACCTCACCTGCGATCGTCCAGAAGTGCCTGCAGATGCCCGCAACCTTGCCTATCAAGCCGCTGAGCTGCTGCAAAAAGAGTGTCACTCTGCCGCTGGCGTGGAGATTCACATCGAAAAGCACATTCCGGTGGCAGCAGGTTTGGCGGGGGGCTCGGCTGATGCGGCGGCGGTTTTGGTGGGGTTAAACCAACTGTGGGGGCTGGGCCTGACGGTGGGAGAGTTGCAGAGCTTGGCAGCCCGTCTGGGATCCGACATTCCCTTCTGTATCCAGGGGGGAACGCAACTGGCCACCGGGCGCGGGGAAGTTTTGGAGCCGCTGGCCGATTGGGAAGGGATCCCTGTGCTGCTGGCCAAGCCCAAGCACCTGGGGGTTTCCACCGCCTGGGCCTATCGAGCCTTTCGTTCTCGTCAGGGGAGCTTGGGAGGGGATGCCCTACCCAAACCCGCGCTGCCCACCTTGCCGCAGGCGTTGGCGGCTCTCAGCCGTCAGGATCCGCCGGCATTGGCCAGGAGTTTGCGCAATGACCTGGAACAGGTGGTTTTGCCGGAGTACGCGATTGTAGGGGAACTGCGCCAAGCTCTTCTCTCGGCGGGGGCCCTGGGATCCCTGATGTCGGGGTCGGGGCCAACGGTCTTCGGGATCATGCCCAGCCTGGAGCTGGCCGCCCAAGTGCGCGACACCCTGCGTCGCCAGTTTCAGGATGTAGAGTTTTGGGTGACGCAGTTTGCCCCCACTGGGATTCTGCTGCAGCCGGATCCCTGTAGCCTCAGTCCTACCTAGGTTGTCGACTGGATGGGCTGAATGTGGGATCCCCACCAGCCTTCTCTACTCTTCCCTCGACTTGGCATAGTAGTTAGGATAAGCATCTAAATTTAACCTTGTGTTCACAGACCGCTGGCTTCGGCGGTCGATCCATCTCTCTGCTCTGAACCTCCCTCATGCCGCCCATCACCAAGATCCTGATCGCCAACCGAGGTGAGATCGCCCTGCGCATCATCCGCACCTGTCAGGAAATGGGGATCCGAACGGTGGCCGTTTACTCCACCGCGGATCAGAACTCTCTGCATGTCCAACTGGCGGACGAGGCTGTTTGCGTAGGAGATGCCCCGGTGGCCAAAAGCTACCTCAACATCCCCAACATCATCTCGGCAGCCCTCACCCGCGGAGCCACTGCCATTCATCCGGGCTATGGGTTCTTGGCGGAGAATGCCAAATTTGCCGAGATGTGTGCCGACCACAACTTGATCTTCATCGGCCCCTCGCCAGAGGCGATGCGCAAGATGGGCGACAAGGCCACGGCCCGCGAGACCATGCAAGCGGTGGGGGTGCCGACGGTGCCGGGCAGCCGCGGGTTGATCACCTCTGAGGAGGAGGCAGTGAAGCTGGCGGAGAAAATCGGCTACCCCGTGATCATCAAAGCCACCGCCGGTGGCGGGGGGCGGGGTATGCGGGTGGCGCGGGATGCCCAGGAGCTGCTGAAGATGCTGCGCACCGCTCAGGGGGAAGCCCAAGCAGCTTTTGGCAACGGCGGGGTTTACTTGGAGAAGTTCATCGAGCGCCCCCGTCATGTGGAGTTTCAGATCTTGGCGGATAGCCAGGGCAATGTGGTGCATCTGTACGAGCGGGATTGCTCCATTCAACGGCGGCATCAAAAGCTGTTGGAAGAGGCCCCCAGCCCGGCTTTGACTGCAAGCTTGCGCGCCCGCATGGGAGCAGCGGCGGTGAAAGCGGCCAAGGTGGTGAATTATGTGGGGGTGGGCACGGTGGAGTTTTTGCTGGACAAAAATGGCCAGTTCTACTTCATCGAGATGAATACCCGCATCCAGGTGGAGCATCCGGTTACTGAGATGGTGACCGGGCTGGATCTGATTGCCGAGCAGATTCGCATTGCCCAAGGTCAACCCCTCACCTTTCGCCAGAAGGATGTGGAGTTGCGGGGCCATGCTATCGAATGCCGCATCAACGCCGAGGATCCCAAGCAGCAGTTTCGGCCTTGCGCTGGCACGATCAGTGCCTATTTGCCCCCTGGGGGGCCGGGGGTGCGCATGGATTCCCACATCTACACCGACTACACCATTCCCCCCTATTACGATTCGCTGTTGGGCAAGCTGATCGTCTGGGGGCCTAACCGGGCAGCAGCCATCCGCCGCATGCAGCGGGCTTTGGGGGAATGCGCCATCACTGGGGTGCCCACCACGATCCCTTTCCACCAGCAGATCCTGCGCCACGAGGCTTTTTTGAGGGGCGAAGTGTACACGGACTTCATCGCTCAGCATTTGATGCCGGGGTAGGGGCCGAGTCCAAGCTGGAGCTTGCTCGCAGGGGAAGGATAGAGTTGGTTGAGGGTTGCCAGTGGGCTAAAGATGAGGGATCCCCGACCTGGTCAGGTTCGACAGACTCAACCGAGCGGCCCTGCTCCCAGCCTCAGCCATCTGGCGGCGCAATTTTTGCAGGAGCGGGAGCGGGATCTGGCCCCCGCCAGCCGCCGTACCTACCGCATTGCTTTGGAGCAGTTTGCCAAAACTTGCCCGGTGCCGCTGCCCCAGGTGCAGCCCGCCCACGTCCAGTCCTTTTTGAACAGCTTGAAAGGGCGTCCGTTCCAGAGCCGCTCCGGCCAGCGAATCCATCCGCCCGCTTCTCCGGCCACCTACAACCTCAAGCGGTTGGCTTTGCAGCAATTTTTTGAATGGGCCAGGCAACGGGGTTACCTTCAGGATCCCCTGCCCACTCAAGCCATTCGACCTGCTCGCCTGCCTGCGCGTTTGCCCCGCGATCTGGATCGGTTGTTGTTGCAGCGGGTGTTGCAGCGGGCCCAAAACCATTCTCTGCGCTACGCGGCTTTGATTCGCCTGATGCTGGAGTGCGGGCTGCGGGCCCAGGAGCTGTTGGACTTAACCGTTCAAGATTTTCAAATCAGCCCTGAGGGATCCCTGTTGGAAGTGCGCTGTGGCAAGGGGAGTAAACCTCGCGCTGTGGCAGTAGGGGATCCCCTCTCCGAGCTGTTGCAACAGTATCTGAGCCGAGAACGGGGCCCGTGCGCGCCGACGGATCCCTTGTTTGTTTCCCAATCGCGCTGCTTGGCCTACCGAGGCCGCCCCCTGACCTACGATGGCCTGCGCCACATTGTTCTCAAGCTCACCGAGCCTGAGCCAGGACATCAAACCCCTCACCAGTTTCGCCACAGCTTTGCCACCTTGTTGCTGGATCGCGGCGTTGCCCCCGAACACATTCAGCACTTGCTGGGCCACACAACTGCCGCCATGACGATGCGCTACACCCAGCGGGCCAACTTGAGAGCAGCCATCGCCCGTTCCCGCGAGATCTTGGATCAGGGCTTGGTTTAGGGATCCCTTGGTGTGCTATGGCCTCTGTCGTTTCCAGTGAGACAGACGCGGATTGCTCGCAGAAAGAGGGATCCCCAAAAAGAGATCAAGGATCCTCAAGGACGGACAAACCTGACTAAGGTGGTTGGAATGACCTGAAAACAACCGATAACCAATGGGTTATTTCAAGTTACACGCTGGAGAGGAATGTAGAGCACATGCTCTCTCCCCTTGCCAATGGGCAACTGCGGCCCAAGACTGGCCTTCTGTTGTTCCAACCAGATGATCAGGTTTTTGTTCTCAGGATAGTATTCCAAAACATACTTGATGAAGTCATCAATTGTACATGGCTCGTTGAAACCTCCCATCCACTGATGAAAGTGGCTATGCACTTCGCTGGCTATAGTAATCAGGTTGGAAAGATTTGCTGCAATCTTTGGATAGTGCGCTTCAGAGTAGAGATGGTGAACCGTTAGGCTACTGGCTGTTTTTCGAGTAACTCCACAGAGATTTTTATCCCTTCTTCTTGCAAGCTCTTTTGCTCTTTCTATCTGCCTTTGTCTATCCTGGATTGTCTTGACGATTGCCTGAATCTGGGGTTCAATGCGTTCGCCAACATCTCGACACCAGTCTTTTCTGTGGTTTTGCTTGAGGACTTCTACCATAATCTTGGCAAGCTCATAGATGCCTCGCAAAGAGAGGTAGACAGTGTCGTCGTTGCCAAAGCGTGTGTAATGAACGTCTTTGATGAGTTTACTTTGTTTTGATGCAATCTCAAGCGCTTTCTTAAGGTAATCAGTTCGAGTTCCAAAGATCGTCACAACATCTTGAAGAGATAGCCAAAACTGATCTTGTCTTCTGACCAGAGAGGAGCTGTTTTCGAGGATCCTATGATCCACCAGAGCCTTCTGCCTCTTGCGATACTCTTCCTTGAACCAATTCCTAATGCTTGTGCTAATGCTTGTGTCTGTAGAGTACTTACGACCTTGCTCTGACCTAGACCTTAAAAAGGATAAAATGGCGTAAGCACCAGACTGCGTGTATTCTCTCAGCCCCGAACTTTTGTTGATAACGCGATAGTCTTTACCTTCCACCAGTTCCCACTCATCATCAGGGATACTGTCAAAGTAGGCTTCAATCTCCCTGAGTTCCTCAAGGCTGATACCCAAAAATTCGGCGAGCTTGTTTGAAGAAACATAGACTATAGCCATTGCTCAAATTTCTCCGTAAGGCTTTTGTAGAAGAGAGTCAATCGCTGGAAAATTTTGTCATCCCCGGTTGGAGAATCGGGATGGTAGATCTTGCTCAGGCGATAAAAGGCAGCTTTGATGTCCTCATTGGTAGCTCGATCGGGGTCAAGTCCAAAAACCCGCCATGGCAAGTCGTACTTGAAGATGTTGATCCCGTTGATGCAGCCATACCCCTCTTCCCCCTCTTCGTTGGGAAGGATCCCGATGTGCTGACGATAAATGCGCTCCAAATCGTCTATGTTGGATAAGCTCAGCTTGCCCATGCCGCTGGTTGCCAGTTTGAAGCTGGCTGACTTTCTCAGCTCGGCTGCGTTTTTAACGCCAAAGTGGTTGTAAATCGCTTTCTGCAGCTCTTTGACAGACAACCGAGGCGGTGGCTGTAGCTGCCTGACCACAAACCGCGCAAAATTCTCCAGGAGTTCCTTAGAGATGCCGTAGGTATCGGAAAGGCGCTGGATTTCTGCAGCAATCGCCCCTTGCGGATCGGGCTTGGTCTCTTCTCTTGAGGTTGCCCTAGTTGTTTTTGGTTTTGTGCTGGCGGCTTTTTTGGGCATGGCTTCCCCTCAAGTCAGTGATGCCAAGTGTAGATCCGCACAAAACTTATAGGCTGTCTGTGAATTTATTTGCACAATGATGCAGACAATCTTAGGTCAGTGTAACAATGTTGCCGGTACCTGTAAAGCTTTGCACCACATAAGCTTCGCCATACCGATGCCCAGTTGGATGGCTTGGTGTGGGGAGCAGATCCGCACTGGGCGGCCCCGCAGGCGAATCTCGCCAGCATCCGGCTGGTAGAGGCCCGCCAGCATGTTCATCAGGGTGGTTTTCCCGGCGCCATTCTCCCCCCGGAGAGCGTAAATCTCCCCGGCCCGTAGTTCAAAGTCCACGCTAGAGCGCCCCCAGCTTGCCTGTTCGGTTGAGTTCCCCCGCCAGGATCCCTACCAGACAGGCTCTCTCATAAAAAGGCTGATCATAAATGGAAGGCTCTCTGAAGAAAGAGGTACACAGGTTGAGTACCACCTTTCCTTGGCAGTGAACGTATTTCCGGCTACTTTTCAGCGCCAACTTGGGGCCGCCCCTTCAGCTTTTGGGGATCAGTCGCTTCGGACAGGCAGCACGGATGTGGGATTCGCTCAGGTCGGGCATGAGAGCCAAGGCCCGCTGGGCATCAATTTGCGCTTCGCACACCGCCTCCAGCACCTGTTCGGCCATCAGGGAAAGGGGCATATCGGCAGTTTGTTCGGGATCGGTATCCAGGGAAATTTGTCGGACTCCCACAGGGGGGGGTGGCAACACCGGCGGAGCTGCCTGCGGGGATAGGGTAGTGGAAGTGCCCACCTCCAACTGCGCTTCTGCCAGGGCCACACCGCGCCCCACCATCAACAGGGATCCCAGCAGCAGGAGCCATCCCAGCCCACGCCCCCCTTTGCGGAACTGAGTCGGAGCCTTCTGCTGTCGCTCAAGGCTGCTGATGTTTACGGCCCTCTTGAACCTGTCACCGAGCATGTCACCTCTCCGAAACCACCCCTTTGCTCAAGATATCCAACACAACTTGAATTTGCAGTAGGCTATCGTTGGCCCTCCAGGTAGTGCCCACCCGTTGCCAAACTTTGCCCGCTCCAGCCCTGCCCCCTCTATGGCCCGTCTGTCTCAAGAGCTAGCCCGGTTTTCCCGCCTTCCCGAGAGCCCAGAGCAACCAGAACCCTCCCCGGAAGGGTTGATCCGCATCGAAGACATTCTAAAACTGGCGGGCGAGCGCAGTTTTGGCTTGTTTTTGGCGGTGCTCTCTTTCCCTTCTGCTTTGCCTCTGCCGGCTCCCGGCTATTCCACTCCCTTTGGCGTGGTCATCCTGTTGCTGGCCGCACAAATGCTGGCAGGGCGAACCACTCCTTGGCTGCCGAAATGGGTGTTGCAGACCTCTATTGAACGGAAGCATTTTCAAAAGTGGGTGCAGGCTGGGATCCCGTGGCTGCAGCGTATTGAAAACATTGCCCGTCCCCGTTGGAAGCAGCTTTGCACCACACGGCTCGGCCAAGTCTGGCTGGGCACCTGGATCGGCTTGATGGGGATTTCCATGATCATCCCCGTTCCAGGCACCAACACCCTGCCGGCGATGGGGGTTTTCGTCACCGCTTTTGGCCTCCTGGAAGAAGATGGGATCCTGTGCAGCTTGGGATCCCTGATCTGTGTAGCAGGAGGACTGCTGACCACTTCCATTTTGATCGGCCTGTGGTTGGGGGGAACAACCCTTTTGGATTGGCTGGGGAGATAGCCGTGCCGACACCGCTTATTCCGGCCTTGCACCGGTTATCGGGATGTCGGGGCCAGCGCCAGATCCTGAGTGAGGCGCAACTCGATCACCTGATTGGGATCCAGCACCACCACCTGTGGTGCCGTTACATTGCCAATTACCGCTCCGGCCACCCCCGCCCCCAGCACTTCTTCTGTGGCAATGGCATTGTCTCCGGTTACCAAGCCGAGAATGGCGCCCGCTGCCGCGCCGATGGCTGCATCCTGAATGATTTTGCCTGTGGTGGTGTAGCGGGGATCCTTGACATCGTGAATGATGTCCGATTGGGCAGCCAAGGGGAACAGTTGGTTGTTGACGATAATGCTTTCCGCCACAAAACGGGTGCCCCCTGGGGCCGGCTCAAAGCGGCCATCCACCCGTGAGCCAAAAGGCACCAGAATATCCCCCTGGGCGTTGCGAATCGGGTTGCGGACGATCAAAGACATGGGCCGGGTTTCGTTGGGGGCAATGAAGAGGCGCTCGTTGAAGGGGGTGGTGGTTTGCATCAGGGTGCCCGCCGCTAGGGTGGAAAGGCGCAGGTCAAAGCCTGGCTGGGAACCGGAGGGCAAGCCCCCTGGGTTTTGTGCCACCAAGGATCCCCGGTTAAGCATGGCCTGGTGGGTGAAGGCTGCTACCTCGGCACGGGTGGCGGGACGGTTGGGTTCCAAGAGCATCGGGTCTGGATAATTGACGATCAACCCGGCGCGGTTGGCCGCCGCAAGTTGTGCCAGGGCCCAATTGGGGATGGCTGCCGCATCTCGATAGCGGCTGAAGAGATCGCTGGGCTGAGCGGCTGGGATCGCTCCCGTGTTGCCAATGGCGTTGGTCAAAACCACCAGCGCTTCGGTGCGGGTAACGGGCTGCTCAGGACGGAAGGTGCCATCGGGAAAGCCTGCCACCAGGTTGTTGGCTGCTGCCGTCGAGATGGCGCTGGCTGCCCAGTGGGTGGGGGGCACATCCCGAAAGCCGATGAAAGTACCGGAGGTATTGCGGAGGCGGAAAGCGGTATTGACAATGGTGGCAAACTGAGCGCGGGTCACCGGCTCATTGGGGCGGAAGGTACCATCGGGGAAGCCGTTCAACACTCCTTGAGCGGAGAGGGTCTCAGTGTAGGCTTGGGCCCAGTGACCAAAGGTGTCGCGGAAGGAAGCGGCCATGGCCACCTGGCAGTGGATGCCCAAGACAGCTCCCGATAGGAGTATGCCTGCTGCACGTGGAGTTAAAAGAGAGGGAAACATCGTTCGTTCACCGAGTTGTCGTAGCGCCCATCGCTGGGTCAATGGCTACTCTTATTCTGGCTATTTCCTCAGTGATGACAATGGCCCAAACCCTTGCTCTGTGGTAATTTGAGCGTTTCTAACCCAAGATTTGCAGCAAAACGCAACTGCGGAGGATTGATAAGGAAACCCCTAAATCTCTGTCGCGCCAGTGCTGCCCAGCCATCATGCCCAAGCCTGTGCGCTCTTGTGGGTAATGGCCGTTTCGGGAGCAACAGCCTATTCCTATTGATTGGATTGATTGGATTCACGGGATCCCAGCCAACCGGCGGGCCACCAGGGTGGGAAGTTGAGCCAACGGGATCCCTTCCAGGGCTTCTGCTGCAAAAGCGCAGGTGAGGAGTTGCCTGGCCTCAGCTTGGGGAATACCCCGGCTTTGCAGATAGAAGATCTCTTCTGCCTCCAGTTGGCTGACGGTGGCCCCGTGGGCGCATTTGACGTTATCGGCAAAGATCTCCAGTTGTGGCTGGGTGTTGACCCGCGCTTTGGGGCCTAGGAGCAGGTTGCGGTTGGTCTGGGCGGCGTCCGTCAGTTGGGCCTCTCGGCTCACCAGAATCCGTCCGCTGAAGACCGCATGGGCCGTCTCGTCCACAATGCACTTGTGCAATTGGCGGCTGCTGCCGTGGGGGGCCTGATGCACCAGGCGGGAGTGGGTGTCGCTGTGCTGGGATCCCTTCAGCAGCGTTAGCCCCTGCAGTTGGGTGTGGGCCTGGGCTCCGGCTTGGGTGATCTCCAGGTTGTGGCGAGAAAACTGGGATCCCCACTGAATCGCCTGGAGGCGGTAGTGGCTGTTGCGGCTTTGGCGCACGGCGGTCTGGTTGATGTGAAAAGCCTGAGACCCCTGCCGCTGCAGGATCACATGGTGCAAGCGGGATCCCTCTGCCAAGAGGATCTCGGTTACAGCGTTGCCAAAGGGGATCCCGGATCCCAGGGATACATGATCTTCGATCAGCGTGAGGGAGCTGTGGGCTTGCAAAGACAGCAGGCAGCGGGGCTGGGCCAAAACGGCCTCTCCCTCAGGAGCCACCGTTATGAACAGCAGGTGCAGCGGTGACGGAACTTCCTGGCCGGGCTGTAGGCCAATCTGGATCCCATCTCCCAGATGAGCGGTGTTGAGGGCCGTAAACACATCCGTCTTGGCCAGGGTTTGCAGCAACTCCCCTGGGGCTTGGGCTAAAGGGATCACCTGCAAAGCGGTGGGCAGGCCGCTCAAATCAGAAAGCTGGGGGGCAAAGTAGCCGTTGACGAACACGGCGCGGCTATAGCTGGCTTCCGGCCAAAGCCAGGGCTCTAGGGTTGCCGCATCCAGAGCCGGATCCGCCGCGACAGCCAGGCGAAACTCGTGGGCCAGCAGCGGCGAGAGATCGCTGTATTTCCAATCTTCTTCCCGTGGGGTCGGGATCCCCAGTTCGGCCAATTGGGCGCGGGCCTGCTGCCTAAGGGTGGTGTAGGGATCTTGCCTTTCGGGGATTTGGCCGAGGATGTGCTCCAGGAATAGGCGGCTCTCTGGGGCGAAAGGTTTGGGCAAGGTGGCGCTCATCCCTCTTCCTCCCGCCGGGATGTTGCGGCTGCTGATTCTTGGCCCAACTGAGTTTTGATCCAGTCGTAGCCCCGTTCTTCCAGCTCCAGCGCCAAGGTCTTGTCCCCACTGATGACGATACGACCCCCCTCCATCACGTGCACGTAGTCGGGGGTAACATAGTCCAGCAAGCGTTGGTAGTGGGTGATCAAGAGCATGGCATTCTCAGAGCCGGCCAGTCGGTTGATGCCCTGGGCGACAATGCGCAGCGCGTCGATATCCAGGCCGGAATCCGTCTCGTCCAAAATGGCCAGCGTGGGCTCCAACACCGCCATTTGCAGGATCTCGTTGCGCTTTTTCTCGCCGCCGGAAAAGCCCTCATTCACAGAGCGCTCCAAAAAAACGGGATCCATTTTGACAATATCCAACTTTTCCCGTACCAGGTCGTCAAAATCCAGAGCATCCAGTTCCGGCTGATCCCGATATTTCTGGCGAGCGTTGTAGGCGGCGCGCAGGAAATCCAAGTTGCTCACCCCTGGGATTTCGATGGGGTATTGAAATGCCAAAAAGATCCCTGCCCAAGCCCTCTCTTCTGGCTCCATCTCCAAGAGATTTTTTCCCAGGTAGAGGATCTCGCCCCCCGTCACCCTGTAGTCAGGGTGGCCGGCTAAGATCTTGGAAAAAGTGCTTTTTCCAGAGCCATTGGGGCCCATGATGGCGTGGATTTCTCCGGCGCGAATTTCCAGGCTCAACCCCTTGAGAATGGGGGTGCCGTCGATCTCGGCGCTGAGATCTCGAACGGATAAGATGACAGGGCTGTTTTCACGGATCATGGCTAGACTCTAGGGTTGACACCGAAGGGCAGGAGCTGAAAAGTTAAGGGATCCCTAAACCAGGTTTGGATTTTGGGCCTAAGGATCCCCTGTAGCTCTATTGGGAGCGGCGATTGAGGATGTCCCGAATTTCTGCCAGCAAGACCACTTCTGATGGGGGCGATATAGAAGGAGATTCTTCCTCCTTTCGCTGTAGAGTGTTGATCGCTCTCAATAGTAAGAAGAGAGCAAAAGCGATAATCACAAAATCAAACACAGCTTGCAGAAAGTTGCCGTAGTTAATCGTAACTGGATCTTCAGGACTTCCACCGATTTCCCAGGCCAAGTGCTGGAAGTTCACTCCACCAATAATCAAGCCTAAAACCGGAGTAAGGAGTAAATAGATCTGCTACGAAAGAAGTCACAATCTTCCCAAAAGCACCTCCAATAACAACGCCAACAGCCAAATCTAAGGCATTGCCCCGGCTGATGAACTTTTTGAACTCCTCCAGAAATGCCCTCATGGGGAACTTCTCCTGCCTAGCCTTACGGTTCAAAACTCCTTGATTATCCCCTCTCCCCCCCTGCATCCATGCGCTGTTTGCAACGTCGCCAAGCCCTTGGGCCGCCTCTGGCTTCAGGGGATCACAGACCTCTGCCTTGGGAGTTACCTAACCCCTTACCCTTCTCCTGAAAATGGCAGCGCCTGCTCCCACAGCGTGTCAGCGGCCTCGCCCACTTGCTCAGCTTCGCATTGGGAGCAATCCCCTAGCCGACGGATCCCTCTAACTTCAGGCTCAGCAACCGATCGGCTTCTACAGCAAACTCCATCGGCAATTGGTTGAACACCTCTCGGCAGAAGCCGCTGATGATCATGGACACGGCATCTTCCATGCCGATCCCGCGCGACTGGAAATAGAACAATTGCTCCTCTCCAATCTTGGAGGTGGAAGCTTCGTGCTCCACTTTGGCGGTGTTGTTTTGCACCTCGATATAGGGGAAGGTGTTGGCGCTGCACTGATCCCCGATCAACATGGAATCGCACTGGGAAAAATTGCGGGCCCCTTCTGCTTTCGGCCCGATTTTGACCAGGCCGCGGTAGCTGTTTTTGGAGTGCCCCGCCGAGATGCCCTTGGAAATGATTTTGCTGCGGGTGTTGCGGCCCACGTGAATCATCTTGGTGCCGGTATCGGCCTGCTGGTAGTGGTTGGTGAGGGCAACCGAGTAAAATTCGCCCACCGAGTTTTCCCCCACCAGCACACAGCTGGGGTACTTCCAGGTGATGGCCGAGCCGGTCTCCACTTGCGTCCAGGAGATCTTGGAGTTTGCCCCCTGACACAGGCCGCGCTTGGTTACAAAGTTGTAAATGCCCCCTTTGCCGTTTTCGTCGCCGGCATACCAGTTCTGTACCGTCGAGTACTTGATCTCGGCATTGTCTAGGGCGATCAGCTCCACCACCGCCGCATGCAGTTGGTTGGTGTCGAACATGGGGGCAGTACACCCTTCCAAGTAGCTGACGTAGGATCCCTCGTCGGCAATGATCAGGGTGCGCTCAAACTGGCCCGATTCGCCGTTGTTGATGCGGAAATAGGTGGAAAGCTCCATGGGACAGCGCACCCCTTTGGGCACATAGACAAAGGATCCATCACTGAACACCGCCGAGTTCAGCGCCGCGTAGTAGTTATCAGCAATGGGAACCACACTGCCCAAGTACTTGCGCACCAGCTCCGGATACTCCCGCAGTGCCTCCGACATGGAGCAGAAGATCACGCCTTCCTTGGCCAGCTTTTCCCGGAAGGTGGTGGCTACCGAAACGCTGTCGAAGATGGCATCCACCGCCACATTGGCCAGCCGCTTCTGTTCAGACAAGGGGATCCCCAATTTCTCGAAGGTCTCCAACAGCACCGGATCCACTTCGTCCAGGCTCTTTTTCTTGGGCTGCACCTTGGGGGCCGAGTAGTAGACAATGTTTTGGTAGTCAATGGGCGGGTAGCTGACGTTGGGCCAGGTGGGCTCGCTCATCTTCAGCCACTGGCGGTAGGCCCGCAGCCGGAACTCTAGCATAAAGTCCGGCTCCCCTTTCTTGGCCCAGATCTGCCGAATCACCTCTTCGTTCAAGCCTTTGCCAATCGACTCAGAGGGGATGTCGGTTACAAAGCCGTACTTGTAGGGCTGGTTGACCAGGGCGCGGACGCTCGTAGACATGGATGGCTCTCGGGTAGTGACAGGGTAGAAACGCGACTAAGACAGATGGCCAAATAAAACAACAGAGTTGTTGTTTAACTGATCCTCAGGTTACTTTGGCAATGAGCTCGTTGTCAAAATAGCAGAGAGCTGTGCTGGCAGCGGCAGCCGATTAACCCAGTCTAACCAGGAGGGCGAGGGTGGACAGCACGCGCAAGATCACCGGGCAGGTCGCTCAACCCGCTTCGAGTAAGCAGGCCATCTTGGTCTACCTGCGCAAGGCGGGGCAGGCCAACGCCCAAACGCTGGCAGAGCACCTGCGCATTTCTCCCCAGGCCATCCGCCGCCACCTCAAGGATCTGGAGGCAGAGGGGTTGATCCAACATGTCGCTCAACCCAATGGTCTAGGGCGACCCCAGCATCTCTATCAGCTCAGCCCCTTGGGAGAAGAGCAGTTCCCCGCCAGCTACGACGAGTTTGCCCTTGGTCTGCTCAACACCCTGGCCGAAACCCTGGGATCCGAACAGATGGGATCCCTTCTCCACCACCAGTGGCAGCGCAAAGCCCGGGAGTATCAGGCCCAACTGGGATCCGGATCCCTGCGGGAGCGGCTGGAGCGCTTGGTGCAGTTGCGCCAGGCGGAGGGTTACATGGCGGAGTACTACCCCTATCCTGCCGACCTGACTGTGCCGCTGGCAGCAGAGGGATCCGAGCCTTACGTCGAGCAGTATGTGTTGGTTGAGCACAATTGCGCCATTGCCCAGATTGCCCACACCTTTCCCAGCGTCTGCGGCCACGAACTGGAGATGTTTGCTGCCGCCTTGCCCGATTGCCGAGTAGAGCGCATCACCTGGCAGGTGCAGGGAGAACACCCCTGCGGCTACTGGATTGCCAAGCCGGCGGCTCGGTCGGCTTAAGACTTCCCGCTGGTCTCTCCGCCAGGAAACCGGATCCCTGAGGTGTCAAACGAGGTTTTTTCGGGTATAGTTATCTCGTACAGGTTTTAAGTTTGCTCTCCGCATGGTCTGGCGCGCTTCCTTTTTTGGCTACTTTAGCTTTCCCTGGCAACGACCAGGGCAGAAGGGTGGCGCGTAAACAAAGACCTACAGTTTACCCGAGTCAGTCCTGAAGCCCTGAGCCCAGCGCCAGGGCTTTTTTGATGGCTCGACGACCCCATCTACCCACTTGCACGCTGAGGACAGTTCCATGCCCCCTCAAACCGACAATTGCAATATCCAAGAGGTGACTCCCTTGATTGCCCCTGCTGCTGTCAAGGCCAAGCTGCCCCTTACGGAAACGGCAGCGCAAGTGGTGCTCTCCACTCGGCAAGCCATCCGCGACATCATCCACGGACGGGATCTCCATCGCTTGGTGGTGATCGTCGGCCCCTGTTCCATCCACGATCCTGCAGCGGCTCTGGAGTATGCCCATCGCCTCAAGCGGGTGGCCGACCAAACTCGGGAGCACCTGGTGATCGTTATGCGCACGTATTTTGAGAAACCCCGCACCACGGTGGGCTGGAAGGGCCTGATCAACGATCCCCACCTGGATGGTTCGTGCGACATTGCCACCGGCTTGCAACTGGCCCGTTCCATTCTCCTGCAGATCAACGAGCTGGGCCTGGCCTGTGCTACCGAGATGCTGGATCCGGTGACCCCTCAATACACGGCGGATCTGGTGAGCTGGGCGGCCATTGGCGCCAGAACCATCGAAAGCCAAACTCACCGGGAAATGGCCAGCGGTCTCTCCATGCCTGTGGGCTTCAAAAACGGCACCGATGGACGGCTGGAAATCGCTCTCAATGCCATCCTCTCCGCCAGCCATCCCCACAGTTTCTTGGGCATTGGCCAAGATGGCATGACGGCTTTGGTAAAAACCACCGGCAACCCGGATCGACACATTGTGTTGCGGGGGGGAGGGGGCAAGACCAACTACGGCCCGGAAGATGTGGCGCGGGCAGCACTGCTGATGAAGGATCAAGGGATCCCTCGCTCGGTGATGGTGGACTGCTCCCATGACAACTCCCACAAAAATTACCGCAACCAGGGATCCGTCTGTCGAGCGGTGCTACAGCAGTACCAGGCGGGGCAGCGGGCTCTGATGGGACTGATGCTGGAGAGCAACCTCTACCCGGGCAAGCAAACCTGGCAGGAAGGGGCGCCGCTCCAGTACGGGGTTTCCATCACCGATGGCTGCATCGGCTGGGAAGAGACGGAAGATCTATTGCGGGAGATGGCGGCGACCGTAGAGGGAAGAGCGTTGGCCCTCAGCCATTGAGGGACGGGGATCCCGGAGTTTGTTAAAGAATCAAAAAGGAAATGGGAACAAGGGGCAGCCTGCTCCTAAGGTCGAGCCAAGGTTTCGTTGTTTCGTCAGGCCCTGTGGGATGGGGTCTCCAGGTCGAGCTGGGAGGATGTGATGGAGTTACAGATCCCCACCAGTGTCAGCAGCAACAGTCAGCAGCCCTATCCAGATCCCGATCGGATCCCTCGGCAACCCCCTGAGCAGTTGCGGGATCGGCTGATCGTCTCCGGCCTGCGCTACTACGGTTATACCGGCCTTGATGAGGCGGAACGGGCTTTGGGGCAATGGTTTGAGGTGGATTTCGAGTTGTGGGCGGATCTGCGCCCGGCTGCTCTCAGCGGCCAACTGTGTGATAGCCTCGACTACCGTTCTGCAGTGGCCGGGATTGCGGAACTGGTGAAAAGCAATCAGTTTGTGCTGATCGAGAGCTTGGCGGAGGCGATTGCCGAAATGGTGCTGCGGGAGACAGGGGCCAGCAAAGCTAAGATCCGATTGACCAAGTGTCATCCCCCGATCCCGGAGCTGACGGGGCGGGTTACTGTGGAGATCGTTCGTCCCTAGAACTTCTCTTAACCCTTTCCTACCGACCCTGTGCTTGCTCTAGAACTTGCTTCTCGTACCTCTGAGGACTGGATCGAACAGGCTACCCGGCACATCGATCTGGTCTTGCTAGACCACGCCAACTGTGAGAAAAAAGCAGCGGGCAACGCCCTCAGCTTGCTGTTTCGCTACCCGGCTAACGGGCGTTTGGTGGAAACCCTCTCGCCGCTGGCGCGGGAGGAGCTGCAGCATTTTGAGCGGGTGCATCGCCACCTGCAACGGCTGGGGATCCCCATCAAGCCCTTGTCGGCTGCACCCTATGCGGGTCGCCTGAACCAACACCTGCGCCGCTCCGAGCCGGAGCATCTGTTGGATACCCTGCTGGTGGCAGCCATCATTGAGGCCCGCAGCCACGAACGCTTGGGCCTGTTGGGGATCCACGCGCCTGACCTGGAGTTGCGGCAGTTTTATCTCTGGCTGGCGGCTGCGGAGGAGCGCCATTGGCAGCTTTACTTGGATTTGGCGTTGGAGCAGTTTCCCGCCGATCAGGTGCAGGAGCGGCTCGATACTCTACTCCAGGTGGAGGCCGAGATCTTATCCACCCTTCACCCCGAACCCCGTGTTCACAGCTAGCCCCACTCCGTTTCCCCCCGCGGTGCAGCTCCCATGTTTCAAGCGACGCGGCAGTGGTTGGCCTTCTGGTATACAACGGTTACGGCAGTGTTGCTGCTGTTGTTTGCCGGCAGCTTCTATTGGTACGTGCAGTCAACCCTGATTGAACGGGTGGACGATACCCTTGGCCATGTGGTGGAAATTGTCGAGCGGTCTTTGGTGGTGGATGAGAGCCTCTTGGATCCGCAGCAAGCCCGCCGCAGCTTGGAGGCCAGCTTTCGGGATGATCCCAGCACCCTAGAGGACGATCACATCGACTTGGAGTGGTTCGGCCCTCAAGGAACGCTCATCTGGTCCACGGTGCCCGGCGGGATCCCTGCCCCCCTGTTGACCGAGGGATCCCTGCACACTGCCCGCATCGCTCCTGGGTATTGGCTGCGTCAGTTCACCGAGCCGATCGTGGCCCATGGGAAGCTGCTGGGCTATCTGCGGGTCAGCCATCCCTGGTTTGAGGTGAGCAAGCCAACGCGACAGTTGATCCGGGATCTTTCCCTCTGGGTGGTGGCCGGCTTGACGGGTGTGGGGGCCATTGGCTGGATGCTCTCCGGCCTGGCCATGCAGCCCATCCGGCAGTCTTATCAGCAGCTCAAGCAATTTACCGCCGACGCCTCTCACGAGCTGCGCAGCCCCTTGGCCAGCATTCAAACCGCGGTACAGGTGGCTTTGGCGGATTCCCAATTGGATGCCGACACCCGGCAGCGCTGGCAGATGGTGGAGCGGTTGTGTTTACGGCTGGGTCGTCTGGTGGATGACCTGCTGTTTCTGGCCCGCCACGACAGCGGTATGGTGCCTTTCCAACCCCGTTGCTGTGCGCTGGATGCTCTGCTGCTGCAGGTGGTGGAGGAGCTGCAGGGCCTGGCCAACCAAAAACAGATCCGCTTGCAGCTGGAGATTGCTGCCCCTGAGAGCGGGACGGAACCTTCTCCCGCCCAAGTGGATCCCTTCGGTTTTTGGGGAGATGAAGATCAATTGGCCCGCCTGTTCACCAACCTGATTGAAAACGCCCTTCTCCACACTCCCCCGCAAGGAGAGGTGCAGGTGAGGCTGGAACAACGGCTGCGCTCCGGATCCCCAGAGCTGGTGGTGCGGGTACAAGATACCGGGCCAGGGATCCCCCCCCAGGCTCTGCCCCATGTGTTCGATCGCTTTTATCGGGTAGATCCGGCTCGCAGCGGGGATCCCGGTCGCCTCTCAGGGTCAGGTTTGGGGCTGGCGATCGTCAAAAGCATTGCCCAACAGCATCAAGGTCAGGTGCAGGTGGAGAGCGAGCTGGGCCAGGGATCCAGCTTTGAAGTTATTTTGCCCCAGCGGCAGTTGGAAATCTGTACCCCAGAGAGAGTCTAAAAAGAGAGAGTCTAAAAGTGCTCTGGAAAACAGACAGCCCTCGGTCAATATGCTAGCTTTAAGCCAAGATTGACTGAGTCTTTATTCAGAACTGTATTAAGAACCGTATTGGCCCAGTTGAACTGGATTTTTGGGTACTAGAGATCTTTCCTTTCCAGATTTAAGAACTTCTCTTTTTCCCGGATAAAACAGCAGAGATGGGATCAGCTCCCAGGCTCTTGCCCTTCTCAGCCGGCTGCTGAGCTGTTGATTGGGTGATGAGTGAGTGCAGTCTGCCCGCGCAGCCCCACAATTTCCCATTGAATCCTGTGCCAGGAAAACGTTATGTATCGCTTCCAGGTTCGTGCCATCACCCAGCCGGGCGAGAGAATTGCCTTGGTGGGATCCAGCGCAAAATTGGGCTCCTGGGATCCCTGCCATTGCATTTGGCTGCAAACGGATCCGACTCGCTATCCGCTGTGGTGGGTAGAGTTGCCGTTGAGCCCGGCAGATGGCGCGCCCGGCCCGCTGTTACCCTACAGTGGATGTTTAAAAGAAACTCCTCGAGTGGAGTACCGATATCTGCGCGTGCAAGCCGGTGGGCAAGTGATTTGGGAATCCACCGCTGTCAATCGCTGGGTGCCACTTGAGCCAGAACCTTTACCGGCAGTTTTGATTGTCGAGGATGGGGAGTTTGGCCAGATCCCTGCCTATCCTTACGGCTATTTTGCCGATCCCATTCCTGAGGTCGAACCGGAAAATCCGCAAGGGCTAAAAGTCGTCATTTTGGGCAGTTCTGTTGCCCTGGGGTGCAGCGCCTGGCTGTTGCGAGGTTGGGCTTGGCTGTTGCAGAAAGCTCTACAAGAGCGCTATGGCCATCAAGTGCGAAATCTCTCCCAATTGGGGGCCAATGTCAGCCGAACTCTGTTGCGGTTTGAGCAGGCGGTGATCCCTGAACGTCCTGATGTCGTTATTGTTGCCCTGTCCTTGGGAAATGAAGGCTTGGTATCGGCCTTGCCCCAGCACCGCCGTGCCCTGCAGAGGCGGTTTGAAAACGGCCTGCGGCGGTTAATTCAGCGAATTCAAGACATTGGAGCCTTGCCAGTTCTGGGAGGGGTTTATCCCCATGCAGACTACGGCCCAGAACAGCATCTTCTTTTGCAAGAAACTCAGCAAAGAATGCTCAGCTGGGGATGCCCTGTGTTCAACTGGCTGCCTCATTTGGAAGATGGACAGGGCCGCTGGAAACCAGACCTTGCTTTTGACCCAGCTCACCCCAATTCCAAGGGTCATCAGGTCATGTTTGAGGCCATCGATCTCTCTCTTTTGGATCCCGGCCAAGTTAGCTCGGCTCGTGGCAAGCTCCCTCAACCCATTGGGGAGCAGGTCATTTTTGAAGAGGAGCATGGTTTTTGGGTAACCGTAGAGACGGGCAAAAATCAATTTCGCATCGTGAATGTAACTCCCTATCCCTATACCATCACGCCCACTTGGCAGCCTTTGCAAGCCGCTTTCCAAAAAGCAGGTCTACAGCCGGGTCTGTATATTGGCAAAAGCGATGAAAGGCTAGGGGATGCGACCCTATATTCACTTTCCATACGAGAAGATGGTTCGGTGCAAACCACCCTCTCCGTTCCTGCAGATGCCGATCTGGTCTTCTCCCCAATAGCTCAGTTCTTTTCCTCGGAATCAGTAGAAACGATCTTCGAGGATGGATCGTTGATCCTTCTCAAGCTCAGTGGATCCTCAGAAGGCTCTTCTAATCCCATGCCTCGCCTGTGCGTGATCAACCAGAGCAGTCACGAGTACAACATCCACCCCATGTGGAAGGAAGTGCGGGCCGCTCTCAAAGCCATGCCAGCGGGTGTTTATGAAGATCCGAGCCACCGCGAAGCTCTCTTCCGAACCCTGATGATCGGGGAAGGTGGCCTCGAAAGTCGGGTAAAGGCTGCTCCTGGATCGGTCATGCTGCTGGAATACACCTGTAAATTATCCGATATTCATCGCTTTGCCATTGTACCGTTAGGGGATCGCTGCGCGGTGCGAATGCTGCTCTACAAGTTGGAATATGACGGGCCTGCCTTTCCTTTTGATTTGACACGCACCAGCAATTTGGCTGATGTGGCCGATATGATCCACAACGAGTTTCAGGGCATGTGGGATCCGCAATATTTACACTACAGCCCTGAAGATAGGCGAATTTACCACAGCAAGTGGACGGGCCTCTCCTTTGGCCATGAGGTGGAAGAGGGGGAGGATCCACTTCAGAATATGGATCCCATCCATGAGCGAATGCGAACTCGCTACACTGCTCGCGCCAAGCGCTTTATGCATGTTTTGGAAAAAGCCGATAAAGTCTTGTTTGTGCGCACAGGGGGTTGCCGGCGAGAGGCCGTTGTTGACTTAATGGATAAGCTGGCGGCTAAGCGCAGGGGCAAACCTTTTCTGTTGCTGATTGTTTCTCCTCAGTCTTCTGATGAGTTTGCCGGGATCCCCAATGTTATCCATTATGAGATGGAGTTAAATCCCGACCGCATGTGTGCAGATCCTGAGCATTGGAAGTACTGCACAGGGGTAATGAGAGATATTCTCCATTCTTTGGGGGTCTCTACCCGAAATCTTTTCTGGTGCCCTCCACAAGTGTAGCCGTTCCAAGGTTTCACTGCAATTCGAAAGAATGATCGCTGCTGCCCAAACGCTCCGCGCCGCTTCCGCGACCACCCCCAACTCTTCTCCCAAAGGGACTCTGAGGTGTTCAACTCCAGAAAGCTGATGATCGGACTCGAACCGACGACCTGCTCATTACGAGTGAGCTGCTCTACCAACTGAGCTACATCAGCAGGGCTTTGAAGTGAGGACTGGATAGGAGAATCCGCAGACCCACCGGTGGGCCTATCGATTCTAACTCATCCTTGCCTCACTCGGGATCCCCAGCGCCATAGCCCCAAAGATAGCCCCAACGTCAGCCACGCCAGCCAATCCCCCGCGCGATTGTAGAAAGTTGTCTCAGAACGCCGCTTCACTTCTCCCGTAATCACCCCCCGCTGAAAGATGGGGCCAACCTGCTGGAGCCGACCTGAGGGATCCACCACCAGATTGCCGCCTGTGTTATTGACAAACACCACGCCCCGCCGATTTTCCACAGCCCGGAAAACCGAGAGCTGGCCATGCAACATCGGCCAGTGGCTATTACCAAACCAGCTATCATCCGAAATCACGATCAAAGACTCGGCGCCGCGACGGGTTAAAGTTCGGCTAGGCGCAGGCAAGACGCTCTCCAAGCAGATCATCACCCCCAAAGGCCCGAAAAGCTCCCCTCCGTCCAGAGGCCGATAGCCATCGGGTGAAGGCACGTAGCGCCCCGACTCGAAATAGGGAAAGATCCACTGCTTGCCAAACCCATCCAGCAAGTTGCCCTGGGCGTCAAACAACAGGGCCGTATTAAAAAATCGCTGCTCTGGCTCCGGCAAATGGGCTGTGCGGGGATCCGGCTCTGTTGCCCCCGTAATCAAAGCACCTTCCGGCGGCAGAATCGCTTGCATTGGCTCGATCACGTAGGGTTCCAGGCCAGTATTCAGCAGCCGTGCCCGCAGCGCCCCCTCCGGCCAAACCACCAACTGTGCCCCAGCAGCCACCCCCTGGGCAGAAAGCTGATGCAGCTCCCGGTAGCGCTCCAGGCGGTAGTTCCAACTGCGATCGGCTTCCAGCCAAGCCACCTGCTGCACCGCCGCCACCCGAAAGCCGGGATCCCTGTTTTCAACGGCCAAGGCATCGAAGTAAGCCAGGCGCACGCTTCCATAAGCCAAGACCAGCCCTGTCAGCCCCAGGCCCCAGGCAAGCGTACTCCAGAAATCTCTGTTCTTGAGCATCTCACCCAAAGCGTTTCTCAGGGATCCCCTAGCCGTCTGCCACCGGCTGGAAATCTGCCTGGCCATCTGCCAAAGAACCCCATTGACGAACACGGCAAAAAAGGTAACCCCCCAGATCCCGGTGACATCGGCCACCTGGATCCCGAGAGGCCAGTCGAACAGCAAGGATCCCCAGTGGAAAGGGATGGGCCACCAGAGCAAGCCCAACAGCCCATCCAAGCCTGTCCAGACCGTGGCCAAGCCCAGCGGACGTGCCCAAGCCGGCAGGGGGCGGCTCAGTTGCAAACTGAGGAGCGTAGCGGTGGTGAAAAAGAGGGGGATCAGGGGAGCCACCACCACGCCCCCCAGGATCTCCCAGGCGCTCAACACCTTAACCGAGAAGGGATCCACCCAGAAGGCATACAGGCACACCCAAAACCAGAGGCCATAGGCCAAACGCCACCGCGCCCACCCTTGCCGTTGTTCGCACAGGTCAAACAGCGGGGCTAGGCCCAGCAGCGCCCCCGGAAACCAGTGCCACCAGCGGTTGGGGGACCCCAGACAGAGCAGCAGGATGGCTAGACCCATTAGCCAGCGGGATCCCTCGCCTGGGTTTCTCTTTTGGGGCAGATCCTGCCGTTGAGTTGAAGATTTCAGTTCCAGCTTCATCACCTCAATAAAATTCAGCCTCTTCGGGAAACCCCACGGGGATTGAACACGCCCCTGCCGACGGATCCTCTCCAGAGTAGCGCCCTTGCAGCAGCCGCAACTATCTCCTGGAGCACAGGGCTCCTACTGCCCGAATCTGAAGCTGTGTTAACATTTTGCATAACTTCAGGGGGCTGGTGCCTCCCGGCTTGGGTTAGGGATCCCGTCAGCGGTGCGTAGCACTATGGGCAAAGTTTTGGTTTTGAATGCCTCCTACGAGCCGCTCAACATCACCAGTTGGCGCAGGGCGGTCGTTCTTTTGCTCAAGGGCAAGGCCGAGCAAATTGAGCACAATGGCCGAGTGGTGTACGGCAACATTCCTTTGCCCACCGTCATTCGCCTGCGCCACTATGTCCACGTTCCCCATAAGGAGATCCCGCTCACGCGCCGCAACGTCCTCTACCGGGATGGGCACCGTTGTCAGTACTGCGGCTGCTTCGGCGAAGATCTCACCCTGGATCACGTGATCCCTCGCTCCCGTGGCGGCGGAGATACTTGGGAAAATGTGGTCAGTGCCTGTGTGCGCTGCAACGTGAAAAAAGGGAACCGCACCCCCCGCGAAGCCGGTATGCCCCTGTTGCGCCAACCCCGCCGTCCCCACAGCACCCTCTACTTTGAAATCTCCAAAGCCGTCGGCAGTGGTTCCCACCGAGAATGGTCTAAGTACACCATCGGCCTAGAAGGGGATCCCCAGGGGGAATCGTTGGACAACCCAAGCTAGACTGGCCGCCTAAGGATGGAGTTCTGATGCAGGGGCAGCTTTGGAAATGGGGGGAGAAGTGGTGGCCGGGATTCCTGTCTCGATCCACTGGTGGATCAGGGCATTGACCTGTTCTGGACGCTCATCGTGGGGGCAGTGGCCAGCCTCCAGGAAGTATTCCATCGCTTGAGGGTAGTGGGCCCGGTAGAGCTTAGAGCGTTCCCGCGCCCGCATCCAGGGATCCCGCTCTCCCCAGATCAACAACAGCGGGCGCACCAGGCTGCGCAGCAGCTCATCTACATAGCGTCCCTTCTGGCCGCCTCGCATCAAGGCCACAAACACATCGGCAGCACCCGGATCCTGGGTGGGGCGATGAATGTCCTCGACCAGTTGATCGGTCACGGCTGCTGGGTCGTAGTAAACCTGCTTCAGCTTGGCTCGAATCACGTGCGGCTGCCGCAAATACTGAAACAGCAGGTAAGACACCAGGCGCTGGCGCAGGCTCCAGCCCACCAGCCCGCCTATCCATTGCCGCCATCCGGTCGGGGATCCTTTGAGCGTGGAAAACCCACCTGCCCCATTCAAGAGCACCACGCCCCGCACCCACTCCGGCCACTCCGCCGCAAAACTGAGCACCACGTAGCCGCCTAGGGAGTTGCCGATCCCTACTACGGGGCGACGGATCACCTGTTGGCAAAAGTCCCGCAGTTGATCCCGCCAGATTTCGGTGCGGTAGTCCCAGTTGGGCTTGGCAGAGCGACCGAAACCCAGCAAATCAATGGCATACACCTGATAATGTTGAGCCAATTCGGGAATGTTCTTGCGCCAGTGGTCGGTAGAGGCCCCAAAGCCGTGTACCAGAAGCAGAGGCTGCCCCTGCTCACCCTGTTTGACGTAATGAACTGACTGCCCTCGCCAGATCCACCGCGCCGAAATGGGAGTGGCCGATACCGATGTCGAAGCCATAAGAGTTGCTTGTAAGCCTTTCTTAATTCTAGGTTCTTTGCAGCTACTCCGGGGGGAAGCCCACCCTCTACGGGCAACGTAAGAGCAGTGGGCCTGTTAGACATAACCTCTGCTTTTTAGGCTTTGTATCACCAGGTCAATACATTCGGAGATGCTTTGCTCGGCAGTTTTGCACACCACCTCCGGCTGTTCCGGCGGCTCGTAGGGATCGTCAATACCGGTAAAGTGCTGGATTAAGCCTGCCCGCGCCTTTCGATAGAGGCCCTTCACATCCCGACGTTCGCACACCTCCAAAGGGGCATCCACAAAGACCTCGATGAAGCTGCCAATATATCGCCGTACCTCCTGCCGCACCGCCCGATAAGGGGAAATAGCCGACACCAGCACAATCACCCCGTGCCGAGTCAGCATCTCCGCCACAAAGCCGATGCGGCGAATGTTCTCATCCCGATCCGCTTTGCTGAAGCCGAGCCCTTTGGTGAGATGTTGCCGCACCACATCTCCGTCGAGCACCTCCACCGGCAGCCCCCAAGCGCGCAACTGCTGGGCCACGCCGCAGCTTAGGGTGGTTTTGCCCGCCCCGCTCAACCCTGTAAACCAGACCGTTACCCCCCGCCGCGACATCGGTTCGTAGGGATCCCTGAATCTTGGGCCCTGCCAGGATATCATCTCCAAAAGCAGGGTGATACACTCGAAACACGGCTTGCACAGCCCCAAAGTGCTCTGTGCCGCCGACACGACAACAATCCTTCACCGGCCATGTCCCCCCTGACTTCGCCTCTTGCCAGTGCCACTTCGGGATCCCCGACAACTGCCGAGCTGTTTGCCGAGCATGTGATGTCCACCTACGGGCGCTATCCTTTAACCCTGGTGCGCGGGCAGGGGTGTCGAGTTTGGGATGAGCAGGGGCGGGAGTACCTGGATTTTGTGGCCGGCATTGCTACCTGTACTCTGGGGCATGCCCACCCGGTGTGGATTCAGGCGCTCACCGAGCAGGCGCAACAGTTGCATCATGTTTCCAACCTTTACTACAACCAGCCGCAGGCGCAACTGGCCCAATGGCTGACCCAGCACTCCTGTGCCGACAAGGTGTTTTTCTGCAACTCAGGGGCGGAAGCCAATGAAGGAGCCATCAAGCTGGCCCGCAAGTATGCCCACGCGGTGCGCGGGATCTCAGATCCGGTGATCCTCACCGCCCATGCCAGCTTCCATGGCCGCACCCTGGCCACCGTTACCGCCACCGGCCAGCCGAAATACCAGAAAGACTTTGCCCCTCTGGTGCCCGGCTTTGATTACGTTCCCTACAATGACATCGAGGGCACAGCAGCAGTGTTGGATCGCTGGGGCGAGCGGGTGTGTGCCGTGCTGTTGGAGCCGTTGCAGGGGGAAGGGGGGGTTGTCCCGGGGGATCCCGCCTATTTTCAATGGTTGCGCCGGATCTGCAGCGAGCGGGGCGTTCTGCTGATGTTGGATGAGGTGCAGGTGGGCATGGGCCGTACCGGCATGCTGTGGGGCCACTGTAACCTGGGGGTGGAGCCGGATGTGTTCACCTTGGCCAAGGGCCTGGCCGGTGGGATCCCCATCGGGGCCTTGTTGGCGAAAGACTTTTGCGCCGTGTTTCAGCCGGGGGATCACGCCAGCACCTTTGGGGGCAACCCCTTGGCTTGTGCGGTGGGTCTGGCGGTTTGCCGCACGCTGATGTCAGAGAGTTTGGTTTGGAATGCCCAGCAGACGGGGATGTATCTGCGTCAGGGGCTGTCCCGCCTGGCGGAGCAGTTTCCACAGCTCGTTGAGCAAGTGCGGGGCTGGGGCCTGATTCAGGGTTTGGTGGTGCGCATCCCGGCGGCTGAAGCGGTCAAGGCGGCGATGGACTGCGGGCTGTTGTTGGTGCCGGCAGGATCCCAGGTGGTGCGCTTGGTGCCCCCCTTGATCGTCACCCCGGCGGAAATCGACGAGGCTCTGGTGATGTTGGAATCGGCTTTGCAGAGGTTGGCCGCCTCCCTTGGCCATTCCGGGGAAGCCTAGCCTCGCCAAACTTGTCGCAGAAAGGCCTGCAACTGCTGTCGGGCAGAGGGCTCGTGGGGAGCGGGATCCCTTGCCTGCTCCAAAAGGGGCAACACCTCCTCCGCATAGGCCGGGACAAAGCCGTCAGCAGGCCAGAGCAAATCCGAGGTGGCCCGCAGGTTCAAGACTTGGGATCCCTGCCTGAGCAAGAGAGGTCGCACCCAGAGCAATGCTGGGGATCCCGCCGCAAGATTGTGGAGAGAAGCCTGAATCAGCTCCACATAGAGGGTGGCTTGCGGCCCTGGCAGGGCGAGGATGGGACGGGGTGAGGGTGGAGTGCTGCCCACCTCCACCGGGGCAGGCAAAGGGCGGTTTCTGAAAGGGATATTCTCCACAGAGCCACATCGGGCGGGCAAACGAGGCAACAGGGTCATGCAATCGTTAACTGAAGACGATATGGACTGTACTGATCCTAATCGATGGCCTCCTTACTTTTCTTTGGCAGGCGGGTTGGCCGGGGATCCCGTCTTTGCGGACATTTCGTGAACCCGATCTTGTGGCATGGTGCTAGGTAGCTTTCTGATCAGACTTGGACGGATCCCGCCATGATGCACACTTTTGTCCCGCCCCACCGCTTTTTCCCCTACCTGACCTGGACAGAGATCCAGGCCATGCCCGATAAAGAGAACGTGGTGATCATCCAGCCGGTTGCCTCGATTGAGCAACACGGGCCCCACCTGCCCCTGGTGGTGGATGCCTGCATCGGCACGGCGGTCATCGGGCGCGCCATGGAGAAGCTGGAGCCTGAGATCCCGGCCTATGTTTTGCCCACCCAATGCTACGGCAAAGCCAACGAGCACTGGCATTTCCCCGGCACCATTACCCTCTCGGCCCAAACCCTGATGGCGGTGCTGACGGAAGTGGCAGAGAGCATCTACCGAGCTGGGTTTCGCAAGCTGGTATTCCTCAACTCCCACGGCGGCCAGCCACAGGTGCTGGAGATTGTCGCCCGCGATCTTCACCAGAAGTATGAAGATTTCATGCTGTTCCCGGTGTCCGTCTGGCGGGTTCCCCACGAAGGGCGAGAGCTGTTTACCGAGAAAGAGCGGGAATTGGGTATTCACGCCGGCGATGGGGAGACCAGTATGCTGATGCACCTTTTGCCGGATACGGTGCGAACCGACCGATTGGTCTGCGAATATCCCCACGATCTGCCGGAAAACAGCTTGCTCAGCATGGAAGGGCGGATCCCTTTCGCTTGGGCAACTCGCGACCTCACCCAGAGCGGAGTTTTGGGCGATGCCACTGCCGCCACGCCGGAGAAAGGCAAAGTTTTGGTGGAGTCCATGTCCGATGGCTGGGTGCGGCTGATCCGAGATCTGCACAGGTTCCAGCAGCCCAAGGCTTGGCGCAAAGCCCCGCTGCCGGTCTAGGGATTCAGGCAAAGGTCTGTGGTTCATTGCCCTATAGACCTACGGCCTGCTTTGTGAAAGGCTTTCGCCAAAACTGGCTGGCCATTGAAACCATTAGGATTGAAGAGAAGAGATGAACTCCCCCATCTCATTTTTGCTAAGGGGTGATAGAGCTACGCTTCGCCAGTGCGACCAATGACCCTTTCCTTAAAACCGGCCACCCAACCCATCCTTGAGCGCCACAGCGCCACCTGGCAAGACTACGTGGCCATCCGCGACCATCCCGCTGTGGATTGGCAGAAACTTTCCTTTTATCAGGGCTGGTTGTGGGTCAACATGGGCAAAGAAGGGCCAGAGCATGCCTCCGTCAGCGATTTCATCACCATCGTCTTTGGTTTTTGGGCCTTTCTCCACCCCGATGTCCCCTTGCAGTCTTGTGGTCGCTGTCTGATCGAACGCCCCGAGACCCATGCCTGCGCCCCCGATCTGGTGCTCTACAAAGGCGATAACATCCCCAAGTACCAGCCCGGTGAACCGCGGCGGATTGATCTGCGCTACCAACGGGCGCCTGACTTGGTGGGCGAAATTGCCGATACTACCCTCAGCATTGATCTGGATGAGCAAAAGCAACTTTACGCCAGCTTGGGTATTCCCGAGTATTGGGTGATAGATGTCAAAGGGCGCCGCGTCTTTGCCTTTGGGCTAGCTGAGGGGGGCCAGTATCGGGCCATTGCCCAGTCACAGGTGCTCTCAGGTCTGAAGATAGACCTTCTCGAGCAAGCCCTGGAGCGGCTGGCCGAGGAGACCAACACCGCTGCTGCCAACTGGCTCCTCCAACAGTTGCAAAGCCGGGCTTAAGAACCAAGATTGATATGACTGTCATCTCCCTAAAAACCTCAACCCCCCCTATCCTCGAGCGCCACAGCGCCACCTGGCAGGACTACGTGGCTATCCGCGACCATCCCGCTGTGGATTGGCAGAAACTTTCCTTTTATCAGGGCTGGTTGTGGGTCAACATGGGCAAAGAAGGGCCAGAGCATGCCTCCGTCAGCGATTTCATGACGGCAATTTTTTTCGCATGGGCCTTTCTCCACCCCGATGTCCCCTTGCAGTCTTATGGTCGCTGTCTGATCGAACGCCCCGAGACCCATGCTTGTGCCCCCGATCTGGTGCTCTACAAAGGCGATAACATCCCCAAGTACCAGCCCGGTGAACCGCGGCGGATTGATCTGCGCTACCAACGAGCGCCTGACTTGGTGGGCGAAATTGCCGATACTACCCTCAGCATTGACCTGGATGAGCAAAAGCAACTTTACGCCAGCTTGGGTATTCCCGAGTATTGGGTGATAGACGTCAAAGGGCGCCGCGTCTTTGCCTTTGGGCTAGCTGAGGGGGGGCGTTATAGGGCAATCTCCCAGTCACAGGTGCTGACAGGCTTAGAAATAGCTCTTCTTGAACAAGCCCTGGAACGACTTGCCACCCAAACCAATACTGCTGCTGCTAGCTGGTTCATCCAACAGCTACAGGACCATGTTTAACAAAACGCGCGGAATTCCCCACCCTCTGTAGGGTGGGGATGGATAGCGCCACTGGATTTGTGGAGCACTCAGAACTAGGACAGGTGGGGGTAGGATAACGCATATGGCAACCAGAAGGCAGACCTTATCGACTGTATCCCAGCAAAGCTCAGGAAAAAGCTTTGTTCGAGGCTCGTCGCCTGCACTGCTACCTCTACAACGCCTGTGTCAGCCATCGGGAAACCGAGTACAAGCTCCACCGCCGGACGGTGACCTACCTGGAACAGCAGAACCTACTCCCCGAATTCAAGCAGGTGTGGGTGGAGTTTGCCCAACTGAACTCCCAAACTTTGCAAGCTACCGTCAAGCGGGTGGATTATGCTTACCAACGGTTCTTTCAAGGACTGAGTAGGAAGCCGAGGTTCAAGTCCATTCGCCGGTATTCAGGCTGGACGTATCCTGCCCGGTCGGGGTGGAAGGTCAACAGCACGGGGAAGCATGGCACGGTCACACTCAATGACTTGGGCATGACCCTGAAAATGCGTGGTCAAGCTAAGCATTGGGGCGTGCCCACTACGCTGACCCTTGTTTACAAGCCGTCCCGGCGGCAGTGGTTTGCCTCGTTCACGGTCGAGGTGGCGATACCTGAACCTAAGTTTGGGTCGCAGTCGGATTTGCAGTACGAATCTATAGTTGCCTATGACCTGGGTACGGAGACCGCCCTGACCCTGTTTGACGGGGCGGAGTTTCGGGAGATTGCCAATCCCCGTTTTACTCAGAACCTCGAGGCGAGAATTCGCAAGGTCGCCAGACTGAAGCGGAGAAAGCGCGCTCCGCAGAAGGGTGTCAAGGCTTCCAGAAGGTGGAAGAAAATCCACCGGCGGGAAGCGCAACTCAAAGCCAAAGTTGCCCGTCAGCGCAAAGACTGGCAACACAAAGTTACGTCAGAGATAGCTTGTCGTTATGGCGAAGCGCTCCGCGCCGCCGTAGGCGAACGGCGTAACGGAGAAGTTGCATGTCAAAGGGATGACCCGCAAGGGTGGGAAGCGCAAGGCAGGGCTAAACAAGTCCATTCTGTCGGTGGGGTTTGGTACATTGAACCAGATGATTACCTACAAAATCGAGCAGAAAGGGGGTTTAGTTCTCATGCTTCCCACTCAGACCCTCAAACCGAGCCAGCGCTGTCCCCAATGTGGGGCAGTCCACAAGGAGTGGGCGGACTTGAGCAACCGCTATCATGTCTGCTCTGGTTGTGGGTTTGAGGTACCGAGGGATCGGGGCTCGGTGATGGTGATGTACAACGTTGCCACTAATCGGCAACCGGGGTTGGGAACCAGCCTCGTGAGTCTTGGATGCTTCAGCTCTACTTCAAAGTCCTGTGGGGCTATGAAGCACCTGGGGCAGAGGAAGAGACTAAAACCCTGCCGTCAAGTGGATGGGGCATCAGAAACCCCATCCGCCTATGCGGTGGGGTAGTTCATAGCTGCCACTGATGAAGATTCCAGGATAAGTCGAAGCATTAGGCCCGAGATCAACCCTGACTTCAAAGGGGATCCCTGTCGCTTCACTCTATACGTGCGAGGCTAACGCAGCCATTCTCTAACAGTTTATGGCCATTTCGATTCAAACTGAGATACTGCACCCACACCTAAAACATTGGTCACGTCGTCGCGTCAGCGTTGCGGAGCAATAGCGTTGTGGAGCAATAATGCACGGGGCCAGAAGGCTTTTCAAGGACTGCGTCCCGCTGGCGCGATCGATAGCCCAGGCATCTCACTCTAACCTGCAACGACTACAACTCCGAACAAAAAACTGCCAGCTTTTAGCCATGCCCTAGAAGCAGATCTTATTCAGCTTCTACTGGCTTTCTACTAGCTTCACGGAGCGGGGGCGAGTTTGATAACAAGGTGACGGTTTTTGTCCACCGCAATCCAGCCCTGCTGGCGAAAACGGTTCAGGAGACGGGTAATGGTGACCCGGGTGGTGCCGATGGCATTGGCCAAGTCCTGGTGGGTAAGGCGCACCTGAATGCGAACCCCTGTCGCAACTGGGGATCCCAGCTCCCCAGCCAAAAGGGAGAGCAACTGGCGCAGCCGATCCTCCACCCGCCGCCGTCCGGCCAAGGCGAGCAATGCTTCGGTTTGGCGCAGCCGACGCACCACCTGCTTGAGCAGCCCTTGACTCAGGATCTCTGAGGCTTCCACTTCTGCTGCCGGCAGCCGCAGCACATCAACTGTCGTCAAAGCCGTGGCTTGGTAGGGATCCAACATCGTCAGCGGGGATCCCAGGGGCATGGAAGGGCCGGCAAACCCCAACAGCGCCTCACCACCGTTGGGATAGAGGGTGGTCAACTGCACCACCCCCCGACAGACGATCACCCATTCATCAGGAAACAAAGGGATAACCTGGCCGGGAGTGTAGGGGGATAAACTGCGGCTGCGGTAGAGGTCTTCCAGCAGTTGGCGCTCCCGTGTGGACAGGCCGGCAGCAAAATGGCTAGGCATCGCTTCAGGCATAGGCTGGCTCCGCTAGGAAAACTGGGCGCACCAGTCGTTGGGCTCCCCCTTGCAAACCAACAGCAATGGGCTGGCCGTCAATGCTGAGGTTGGGGCATGAGATAAGTGTTCCCGACAACACCTTAGCGCTTGCCTCCCAGTCTGAAGTAAAGGCAAGGTTATGTCCAGGTTAAGTGTGGCTGCCCCGAGAGAATAAAGACAAAAGGGGAACCAGGCAAAGCTGCAGGGATCCTAATCCGCTAGGATCGAAACCAGGGTGCTCCGCACCGTCGACGCGAAAGTGCTCAAGCTTTCAGGAGATCTGTCGTGACGCTGATGGTTCGTGTGATTACCCCCGACCGCACGGTTTGGGATGCCCCCAGCGAGGAAGTGATCCTCCCTGCCACTTCGGGCCAATTGGGCATTCTCACCGGGCACGCCCCCCTCTTAACTGCTATCGGCAATGGCGTTATGCGGGTCAAAGCCGATGGAAAGTGGTCGGCCATTGCGGTCATGGGCGGATTTGCAGAAGTCGAAAACAACGAGGTAACCGTCCTGGTTAACCGAGCCGAGCGGGGCGAAACAGTGGATAAGGCGGCGGCTCAGGCCCTCTTGGATGAAGCCAGCAAAGTTTTGAATACCAGCAGCGACAAGCAAGAGCGCTTGCAGGCCAAGTTGGATCAACAGCGGGCCAGGGCCTTGATCCAAGCTGCCGAGATGGGCAGTAAGACCTGAGGGATCTCTTGAAGCTGACTCTGTCCCGATGCAGGATCTCCAGATATAGCCCAAGCTGCAGGGAAGAGGGGGAGGTGAGGCGCAGCCAGATGGCCATTCTCCATCTTCCGAGATTGGCTTTGTTAGGCTGGAGGAATCCACAAAAGATCCAGTTGAAGGCATGTTGAATCCTGCTGCTGTCCAGGACTTGTCTGCCAGCCTGAAGATCGGCCAGGTGGCATTGGCAGCTGGCTTGTCCGTACGCACGGTGCGCTACTACGAGTCGATTGGCCTGCTGAAGCCAACGGTGGAACGGGCGGAGTCCAGCTATCGGCTGTTCGACCCTTCGGTTTTGGTTCGTCTGGCCTTTGTCCGCCGCTGCCAGAGCCTGGGCCTGAGCTTGGAGGAAATTCGCCACATCCTGGACATCCACGACCGAGGGGAGCAGCCTTGCCCAGAAATTCGCCAGCACCTGCAAGACAAGCTGCAAGAGATCGAACGGCGAATTGCCGATCTGCAAGCGCTGAAAAGCCAAATTCAAGGTCTCCTCTCCGATTGGCAGATCCCCCCTGCGGCTGCTGATGAAAAAGAGGTGATCTGCCCGATTTTGCAAAAACCAGAGGCCAGGGGCGGCAAGGGCAACAGCCGTTACTCCACCGTTACCGACTTAGCCAAGTTGCGCGGCTGATCCACATCGGCTCCGCGGCGCAAAGCCATGGCGTAGGCGAACAACTGCAGGGGGATCACGTTCAGAACCGCCGACAACAGGGGTGTCGTGCTGGGCACCTCGATGATGTGGTCGGCTTTCTCCCGCACCTGGGTGTCTTCGGGGTTGATGAGGGCGATCACCCGTCCCCCCCGCGCCCGCACCTGTTCGATGTTGGAGAGCATTTTTTCGTAGACGGGATCCCGGGTGGCAATGCACACCACCGGCACCCGCTCGTCGATGAGGGCGATAGGGCCATGCTTCATCTCCCCTGCCGGGTAGCCTTCGGCGTGGATATAGCTCACCTCTTTCATCTTCAAAGCTCCTTCCAGGGCAATCGGGGCGTTAACCCAGCGGCCCAGATAGAGCATGTTGGCAACATGATGGTACTGCTCCGCCAGTTGGTCGTAGAGGGCGGCGTCCTTCAGCAGCAGGCTGATCTTGCCCGGCAGCTCAATCAAGGCTTGCAGGTGGGTTTGGATCTGGGCCGGGCTGAGGATCCCTTTGGCCTGGGCCAGTTGCAAGGCCAGCAAGTACCCTGCCACCAACATGCCGGTAAACACTTTGGTGGAAGCCACGGCAATCTCCGGCCCGGCATGGATGTAGAGGACTCCAGCATCCGCCAGGCGGCTGGCCTGGGATCCGATGGTGTTGACAATCGCCAGAGTCGGGATCCCTTGGCTGCGGGCCTCGCTCATGGCTGCCAGCGTATCGACGGTTTCTCCCGACTGGGTTAGAGCCAGCAACAGGTGGTTGGGGCGCAACACCGGCTGGCGGTAGCGAAACTCAGAGGCATAGTCCACCTCCACGGGGGTACGGGCCAAGCTCTCGATGAAGTACTTGAGCACCCAGCAGGCGTGCCAGGCAGTACCACAGGCTACGGCGTGGATGTGCTCAATGTGGGCCAGTTGTGCTTCAGAAAGCGTTAGCCCCTCCAGTGTCACCCGGCCCTGTTCCAGATCCACCCGCCCCCGCAGCGTATCGGTGGTGGTGCGGGGCTGCTCAAAGATCTCCTTTTGCATGAAGTGCTTGTAGCCTCCCTTGGCGGCTGAGACGGGATCCCAGGCCACGGTGATGCTGGATTTGCGCAGCTCCTCGCCGGTAATGCGCAGGTAGCGCACTTGAGACTCCGTGAGAACCGCCATTTCCCCATCTTCTAAGAACACCACCTTGCGGGTATGGCGGACAATGGCAGGCAGATCGGAGGCCACGAAGTTTTCTCCTTCTCCCTCTCCCACCACCACGGCTCCGGCATTGCCCAAACGGGCTGCGATCAGCCGATCCGGCGCCTCCCGATCCAGAGCCACCACGGCGTTTCCCCCCCGCAGTTGCCCCATGACCTGGCCAAAGGCCGCCTCAAAGGAGCCCAGCTCTTCTGTATAGAGGCCGAGCAGTTGGGCGATCACTTCCGTATCGGTTTGGGAGCGGAATGGGATCCCCCGCTCCAAGAGGCGCTCCTTCAGCTCCAGGTAGTTTTCCACAATGCCGTTTTGGATCACCACAATGCGCCCGCGCTCGTCGCACTGGGGGTGGGCATTTTCTTCGGTCACGCCGCCGTGGGTGGCCCAGCGGGTATGTCCGATCCCTACCTTGGCGGTGGGCATGTTGGCGGTGAGCTTCACCAGCAGGTTGTGCAGCTTGCCGGTGGCGCGGACAACTCTCAATCCTTCTTCGGGATCCACTGTGGCGATGCCGGCAGAATCATAGCCCCGATACTCCAAGGTGCGCAGGCCCTCCAACAGGATGGGGGCAGCCCACTGAAAACCCACGTAGCCGACAATGCCACACATTCCTCACACCTCAACCTCAGTCGCGCCAGCGTTGCGTAGCAATACAGGCAACACCTTATCCGCAAAGCCTACCCCAGGTTGGGGATCCCTTCAACGGCTTTGGCCGCCGTTGTTACCTCAGCGGGTCATCTCAGGGATCCCAGACTCCCGCTAGAGAGAGGGGAAAGGCAGCCAACTTATGGGGAAGTCTGCGGCTGCCATCCTTGGGATCCAGGGGCAACTCCCTGGGCAAAAGAGACGGGCGCAAAACGAAAGTGATACCCTTCGGCCACCGCGGGCTGGATCCCATCTTCCCCAGGGACGCTGGAGACCAAGTTGCTCAGCCCCAATACCAACTCTCGAATGCCGCGGCGAAACTGGGGATCCCCGGTCAGCTCGTCGATGTCGGCGGTGATCTTTTGCATGTTTTGAAAGGTGATGCGCGCCGAATCGAGGGTTTGGCGCAGAGTAGCTAAAGTGCCCGGATCGTTGAGGCTGGCGGCAATCTGCTGCAGATCTTCGGTAGCTTGGGCCACGTTCTCCGCAGCCGCTCGCACCTCGGCCAGGATCTGGCGCACATCGGCCTGGAGTTGTGGATCGGTAACCAGCGGGCGCACCGCGCTCGACATGGCCTGTAGATCGGCGCTCACCTGCTGAATGTTCTCCAGGGTGGCGTTAAGGGAAGTGCGGTTTTGATCCACCAGGGCGGTGAATTGATCGGCAGCCGCTTGAAAACTGCGGGCAGTTCCCCTCACAGCCCTAGCCGCGTCTTGGATGGCCGTGGCAGCCGTGGTGAATTGCAACAAGTCCAGATCTTCGGTGCGCAGGGCAGCTACTCGCTCTTCCACGGTTTCTGAGAGATCGGCCACGCTATTGGCAACGCGGGTGAGCCCTTCTAGGGTGGCGTTAAGGGTGTCGAAGAGCTCATCGTCGTTGACCCGTGTGAGCAATCGATCCAGCCTAATCAATAGCTGGCCAAAATCCACTCCAGGGGTTCCCTCCACCACATCTCCATTGCAAACCATTTGGCTGCTGTCGCAGTCTGGCGCCAGGGGGGATCCTGTCAACTGGACGTTCAGTCGGGGCAGGATATCCATCACCGTTTCCCCCACCAACCCCGTCTGTTTGGTTACAAACAGGGCGTTGCGGGGAATAGCCAAAGGCTGGTCAATGGCCACCTGCACCTCCACTTGATTGGGTTGAGGTGTGATACGCTCCACCCGACCTACGGTTACCCCCCGCAGCCGCACGCTGGATCCCTCTGTCAGGCCGACCACGTTGGTATAGGTGACGGTAAATTGAAAGCCGCGACTGCCAAAGCGCAGGTTGTAGATCCACAAAAACAGGCCGGCAAAGCCCAGCGCCCCCGCCAGGATCAACAGGCCCACTGCCCCTTCTCGTACTGCTCGCGAACGCATCACCTCACACCTGCCCCGCCACTTGAATCGGCCCTTCTACGCTACCGCTGAAAAACTGCCGCACAAAGGGGTTATCGCACGTTTCGATCTGCTGCACGGATCCCTCCCACTGCACCCGCCCCTGAGCCAACAGGACAATGCGGTCGGTGGCGCGGTAAATGGTGCTGTGCTGGTGGGTCACCACAATGTAGCTCTCACAGGCTTTTTTCACCTGCTGCAGCTCCCGGATGAGATCTTCAATTACCGTGGAGGCAATGGGATCCAAGCCCGCTGTGGGCTCGTCGTACAGCAGCAATTGGGGCTCATCCTGGGGCAGAGAAGGATCCTCCATAATGGCGCGGGCGAAGCTGGCCCGTTTGCGCATCCCCCCCGAGAGTTCTTCTGGCAGGTTGTGCTCTTTGCCCGCCAGTCCCACCGCCTCCAGCTTGGCGGCCACCAATTCCCGAATGCGGGAGCGGGGCAACTGCGAGTGCTCGTAGAGCAAAAACCCTACGTTTTCTTCCACCGTCAGGGAGTCGAAGAGGGCGGCCTGCTGAAACACCATCCCTACCCGCAAAGGGGGAGTTGCGTGTTGGGCTTGGATCTCCGGGAGTGGGATCCCGCACCAGAGCACTTCTCCGGCGTCTGGCTCCGTTAGGCCGGCAATGATGCGTAGCAACGTCGACTTCCCGGTGCCCGAAGGCCCCACCAGACCCAGGGCCTCACCCCGGTACACCTTCAGATCCACGTGGTCAAGCACCACCGTCGAGCCAAAGCGCTTGGAAACTTGGCGCAACTCCACCAAGGGAGTAACACCCTGCACTGCTGGTGTGCTCAGAACCCCCGCCGTAGCCAAAGGTTGGAGCCTATTTTCGGACACCTGCTGCTCCTTTGGGCTATCCATGCTGCTTCTGAAGCACTTGACCAACGATTTCAAGCAAAACTGCGGGGTCAAGATGCTTCCCTCCTCAGGTCAGCTTCACTGCTAGTTTAGGAGTCGGTGGGGGCCAAGGCAATGAAGCAGCCAACAGCCCTATCAAGGCAGATCAGGGATCCCTGGCGATAGGCCCAAGCCGTACCTCTCCTCTCCATTCTCTCTGCTCTGGGGCTCAGGGGCGAGGTCTTCCTCAAGGGCAGTCACCCAACCGGAGGGGACGATTTCCATCTCGTCTGTAACCCCTGCTCTTTTCTCTTCCCTCTTCTCTCCGTCAGCCAGCTCCGGCTGTTCATCCTGCTCCGAATTGAGTTTCACGCGCCGCGAGAAACCCCAGACAAATAGGGGGATCACAGCCACCACCATCCCCCACTCCGGGATCTCGATTTGGGGGAAAAACACCTCCAACAACATGGTGCTCCCCACCAGGGCAATGATGGCAAAAGCGGCATCTTCCAGGTGAGAGAACTCGTCCAACCAACGCAAAAACAGAGAAGCCATGTAGCGCATCAGGGTAATGCCGAGAATGCCGCCGAGGATGATTACCCAAGCCTTGCGGGAGACACCCACCGAAGCAGCGATACTGTCGAAAGAAAAGACCAGATCCGTCAGTTCCACCATCACCAGGGTCTGCCAAAAATTGGCGTGGCGGGTGATGTCCTGTTCTGGGCCTTCTTCCCCGCCCCGAAAATGCTGCCAGGCCAGCCAGAGCAGATAACAGGCCCCGAAAAACTGAGCGGGTGGATACTCCACCAACCAAACTGCCGCGAAGACAATGGCAATGCGAAAGCTGTAAGCGCCGATGATGCCCCAGCGCAAGGCCCGATTCTGCTGCTGGGGGGTGGGCAGATGCTTCACCAGAGCTGCTAGGGCAACGGCGTTGTCCGCAGAGAGGGCGGCCTCCAAAAACACCAAAGCCACTACCAAGAAAATATCTGTCCAGGTGAAGGACTGAGTCATCCCTTGCGCCAGGATCAAGGTCGCTCCCATCGCATCTGTTGCATTTTTGACAAGTGTTGCATCAATTAGCATATTCGCGCGTTTTGTCCGCCCCAGTCAGTCCAACACAGCAGTTAACCAGCGTAGGAACCCTCCCCATCTTCGGATAAAGGTACCCCAGAAAAAGGCATGAACCCAGTTAGGTGACCAGAGGCAACACCCTCAAACTCCCGAAGGATGGGAAAGAGAAAGCCCAAGCCTAAACTATGGCCTGAGTATAGCCTGTTTGGCTCAGGATCTATTTACAATTCTTAACCTTCCGAAATCTGTCGATTCCCTGTTGGATCTCCAGTGGGGCCGCATGAACTCAATCGAGCTGCCAGCCGTTGTCCGCAACGCAGGATCTGGCCTGCCAGAATCGCCGCCCCAAAACCGTTATCAATGTTCAGCACTCCCACCCCCGCTGCGCAGGAGTTGAGCATAGTGAGCAGGGCAGCCAAGCCCTGGAAGCTGGCCCCGTAGCCAATGCTGGTGGGCACAGCGATCACCGGACAATCCGCCAGACCCGCCACCAAGCTGGCCAAGGCCCCCTCCATGCCCGCCACCACGATCAGCACGTCTGCTTGCAGGGCCGCCCGGTTGTGCAGCAGCCGATGGATCCCGGCCACCCCCACATCCCAGAGGCGCTTCACCTGAAATCCGGAAAGCTCCAGCGTGAGGGCGGCTTCTTCTGCCACCGGTAAGTCGGCAGTGCCGGCGGAGATCACGCTGACCTGCCCAGGATGGCTGACCACCTGCCGGGGCGGGATCCAACACAAGCGGGCCACCTGGGAATACTGGGCCTGGGGCAAGCGGCTGCGGATCTCGGCATACACCTGGGCTTCGATGCGGGTGGCCAAGGCCAGGGATCCCCGCTGGTGGAGTTGCTCCAGGATCTGGGCAATCTGATCTGGGGTCTTGCCCGGCCCCCACACGGCTTCGGGAAAGCCCGTGCGCAAGGGACGGTGGTGATCCACATGGGCGAAATCTCCCACCGGCTCGAAGGGCAGAAAGCGATAGGCTTGCAGGGCTTGCTCTGGGGTGAGCTCCCCTTGGGCCACCGCCCGAAACAGATCCTGCAGCGCTGTCGTGGAAGGGGGGGTCATGGAGGATGAGTTCAATCTGCAACACTCGGCTTGGATCTTGCCTGGATTTATTGGGCCAAAGACCCGCGCGGGAAAAACAACACCGGATGCCAACTTTGCCGCAAGATTTCGCCGGTGAGGCTGCGAACCGACCACTCCCAAAAGCTGCCCACATGGGGGGAGGCAGTGGCGATGGCCGTCATGTCTTCATCGGCGGCGGTGGCCAGGATCTCTTTGAGAGGGGATCCCACCCGCACCAGGGTGCGCAGCTGTACGGGCTTCACCTGCTCGCTCAGGGGTTCAAGCACCTGGGCCAGGTCAGCCTCGGCTTTGCGTTGGAGCACCTCCACCGGAGTTCCTTGGTTGCGGCGGGCGCTGGGATCCACCACGTAGAGCAGGGTAAGCGTCTGGCACTGGGAAGTACCGGGCAGCAGGTGGCCGAGATGGTTCAGCAACTGCTGACGCGGCTGCTCAAAGTCAAAGGGCACCAAGAGGCAGCGAAACAGGTGGCGGCTGCGCAAGCGCAATTCTTCCAGGGTAAAGGTAGCCAGCAGCTGGGGGCGCATCACCAGTAGGGGGATTTTCAGCTTCGGCAACAGCGCCATGGTGGTGCTGCCGAACAATTTTTCGGCGAGCAGATTGTGGGTGCCCATGCCTGTGATTAACAGATCGCAGCCGTAGGCTTGGATCCCTTTTAAGATCGCCTCTGCCGGCTTGCCCACCTGCACCAGAGCCTTGACTTCCAACCCCGCCGGGATCGGGTTCAGCAGCTTCTGCAACTGGGTCTGCTCTGCCTGGACTTCGGGGGTAATGTCGTCGGGAATGCCGATGTCGTCATCCTGCCAATCCAGACTGCGCACGAAGGTGACGCGCTCGATGCCATTGCTGTGCAGATCTTCTAGACACTTGCCAAAACGCTGCAGGCCATCTCGGCGGTCGGTGGCAATTAACACGTTTTTAAACATATCGTTTTGAGCATTAGGAGAGAGGGTAGCCGGCTCAAGAGCAACGCTTTGGCCCGCAGCGATCCTAAGCTAACACCTTGCGGGGTTGTTCCCAAGGCAGCAGCTCCGGATCCCTCTTCGGCATCGGTTGCTCAGCGGTTGGGATCTGCCAGGTTGCGAAACTGGGTGTACTGGCTTTCGAACAGCAGGCGCACAGTGCCGGTGGGGCCGTTGCGATGTTTGGCAATGATGACCTCGGCAATGCCGCGATCGCTGGTGTTGGGATCGTAGTACTCCGGGCGATAGATCATCATCACGAGATCGGCATCCTGCTCGATGCTGTTGTGAACCAGCAGACCGTTGGCCACGAAGTTGTGATGGCGGGGCATTTCGATGTCGTAAACCGGCTGAGGCTCCCCCGGCTCGCTGATGAACACCACCGGATCCCAGATCAGCCCCTCCTGCACTACCACCGCCACCTCTTCCTCCAATTGCAGCTCGTCGAGGGTTTTCCAGCCGTCTGGGGTCAAGAAGGGATGGTTGCCGGTGGCGCGAATGGAAAAGTTGAGGCGGGTCTTCAGAACACAGGTGGGCTGCCGACCACTGCAAAACACTTTCACAGGCTGTTGGGGCACCAAGCGCCCGCGCCCGTTCAAGCTGAGCAGGCGGGGCAGTTCCGCCGAAGCCGGCAGGGCCGCCAGTTGATCCAGCCGCCAGATCTTGCCGCGATCCGCATCCATCACCTGCGTATCCCCGGCCAGACAGCCCGATTCCCGCAGATCCGCCAGCTGTGGACGTTTGTCGGAGCGAGACTCAACAGCTCGACTGAGCTGAGAAAGCACCAGCACCGGCACCATCAGCTCTTTGGCCATGGCCTTGAGGCCACGGGTAATGCGCGACAGCTCCTGCACCCGGTTGTCGGCGGCGGATCCCTGCATCAGTTGTAGGTAGTCGATCAACACCATCCCCAACGTTCCCCCCTGTTCCGCCTGCAAACGCCGCGCTTTGGAGCGAATTTCGGTAACGGTACAGTCGGGGGTATCGTCGATGAACAGGGGCAATTGCGATAAAAAACCAATGGCTTGGCCCAGGCGCTGCCACTCGTGTTCGCTGATGCGCCCAGAACGCAGACGGCTGCTGTCGATGCGGGCTTCGCTGGCCAAAAGCCGCTGCACCAGTTGCTCCCTCGACATTTCCAGGCTAAAGATAGCGACCGGCTGCTTGGCATAGGCAGCCACATTTTGGGCAATGTTGAGGGCAAGACTGGTTTTCCCCATCGAGGGACGACCGGCCAGGATCAACAAATCGGATCGCTGCAAGCCCTGGGTCAAGTTATCCAGGTCGATGAATTTGGTCGGGATCCCAGGGAGCTGAGCCCCACTCTGGAACTTCTCTTCCAAATCCGAGAAGATATTGACCAAAACCTCAGAAGCCGGGATGAGGCTACGCTGCACTCGCTCTTGGGTGAGGCCAAACACCTGCTGCTCGGCTTGATCCATTACCTGAGACAGGGGCTGACTGGTATCGTAGGCCAAACGAGCCAAGGTATTGCTCACCTGGATCAACTGGCGGCGCATGTATTTATCCATCACCAGGCGAGCATACTGGTCGATGTTGACGCTGCTGACGGTTTGCTCTAGCAGGCGACGAATCGCCCCCGTTCCCCCCACCCGCTCCAGAAGGTGATGATCTGCCAACCAGGCAGACACAGTCATCAAGTCGGTGGGTTGGCCTTGGCTGTGCAGTTGGAGGGCAGCCCGGTAAATCTCTTGGTGGGCAGAGATGTAAAACATCTCCGGACGCAGAAACTCCGCGACCCGCATCAATGCATCCGGATCAAGGAGAATGCCCCCCAGGATCTCCTCCTCAGCTTCTATGTTCTGGGGAGGAAGCCGATCCCCACCCGTTAAGTCGTAATCGCTGATCACCACAAGCCAGGAGTAGGAAAATCAACCCAGACCCAGGGTAACCGGCCTCACAGCCAAACAGAGCTAGCCAGCCGGTAGACTGAGCATACCCGCCTGTCAGCCTAAGATAGAAGCCCTGCTTTATCTGGGATCCCTCACAGGAATTCAGGGAGCCTCAAAGGTAGCTTCTCATTCGGGAGTAACCTGAATGCGCAGCGTAGCAGTAACTTCGGGGTGTAACTTTACCTGCACGGGATAAACCCCGGTTTTTTTGATTTCCTCGTTGAGGAGAATGTTGCGGCGGTCGATATCTAGACCGCTGGTAGCCAGCACCACCTCAGCAATATCGCTGGTGGTCACCTGCCCAAATAGGAGGTCGTGTTCTCCCACTTTCTTACGGATGACGAAGCGACCAATGGTCTCCAGAGCGGTCTTGTAGTTTTCCGCCCGTTGTTTTTCTGCCAGTTTACGAGCCGCTTCCTGCTCCAGACGCATCTGCTGCTCTTTCAATATGCCAGGGGTAACCCGCACCGCCATCTGCCGTGGGAAGAGGTAGTTGCGAGCATAGCCGGGCTTGACGTTGACAATCTCTCCGGGCTTGCCCAGCCCTGGGATCGCCTGGCGCAGCACAACCTGCATGTTACGTTTCGACATCGGGGAAGGCACTTCATTTTCTCGACAGCCTTCCATTCTAGAGGCTCAGCAGGTTCATCGTCAGCCCAGAGTGCCATAGCCACCAGCCCGTCGGCATAGGGGATCCCTTCTCAGAGCTTATTCCCGATTGGCAGGTCTCTAGAGTCCTCTTCCAGCTCTGAACCTTGGCGGGAAGATGAAGAAGCCACCTTTCCAAACTCAAAAGGCGGAAGTTCTCTGTTTTGGGAGATACCCAATCCAGGATAGGGAGTGGCTGACACCAAAGGGGATCCCTTGAGGGGTTTGCAACATTTGGCGGATATCCCCAGAGATAACCTAGGCTTAGCCTCGTTTTAACCAAAAACAACTGGCCTTTACGTTATAGTAGCTGCGCGGACTGGCGAAGTCTTCAATGGAGCGTTCCCGAGGGAACCCTGCGTGCTCAAAGGGATCCCTGGGATGTTGCGATCGGTTGAAGGCTTGTTGAGGATCGCAGGCCTAGCTTGAGAGTTGCCTCTAAGCTTCCAGGCGGCATTGGTTCACCTGGTTCAACGAGTTTTGATTAGGCTGGGTGAAGTTCTGAAGTAGAGTAGCCTTTTTTAGAGCTGGACTGAGATTTTGTCTTCATCTGGGAGAGGAGATCTGTATGGTGACGTTGCACCCCTTGGAGCGTCGTTCTTTCCTGAAGTTTCTATCTGCCACTGTTGCCGGCTTTGCGGCCAGTCAGAGGAATTGGCAGCGGGTGTTTGCTCAGCAGACCATCACCATCAATGGCGCTGGGGCGACCTTCCCGGCCCCCATCTATCAAACTTGGGCCCAGGAATTTGGCAAGAAAAACCCTAACATCCAGGTCAACTATCAGTCTGTAGGAAGCGGTGCGGGTCGTCGGCAGTTTGTAGCCCGCACGGTCGATTTCGGTGCCACTGACAGCGTGCCCCGTCCTGAAGAGATCAACCAAATTGAGAATAACGCAAAGTCAGTGTTTACTACGGCTCTCATTTGGCGGTGAAGCAGGTTTCTCTGAAGATTCCCAAGAATTACATCACTGCTTTTATTGGCCCTTCCGGCTGCGGCAAGAGTACTTTGCTGCGCTGCTTTAACCGCATGAACGATCTGATCCCGGGGGCGAGAGTAGAGGGATCCGTAATTTTTCACGGGAAAAACATCTACGATCCCGATGTAGATCCTGCTGAAGTGCGGCGGCGAGTTGGCCTGGTGTTCCAAAAGCCCAACCCTTTCCCCAAATCAATCTACGACAACATTGCCTTTGGGCCACGGGTCAACGGCTACCAAGGAGACTTGGATGAGCTGGTAGAGCGCACATTGCGTCAGGCCGTCCTCTGGGATGAGGTGAAAGACAAGCTGAAGATGAGTGGGCTCTCCCTTTCGGGGGGACAGCAGCAGCGTCTTTGCATTGCCCGCACCTTGGCCATCCAGCCGGAGGTTATCCTGATGGATGAGCCTTGTGCCTCGTTGGATCCAATCTCCACGTTGCGCATTGAGGAGTTGCTCAAGGAACTGGGCCGTCGCTACACGATCATTATCGTTACCCACAACATGCAGCAGGCAGCGCGGGTCTCCGACTTTACCGCCTTCTTCAACACTGAAGTCGACGAAGAGGGGGTTCGCTACGGACGGATGGTGGAGTTTAACCGTACCGAGAAAATCTTCAACGCTCCCGCCCACCGGGAAACGGAAGAGTACGTGAGCGGACGGTTCGGCTAATCTGCTGTTGGCGATCCCTCAATTCTGGTCAGTTGGGATCCCGCTCGCCTATCCTGATGGGTTGGAAGACCTGTGGATGGTGGGACATTGGCAAAATGGCCAAGCGGGTGCGTCTGGATAGCTGGTTGGTGGAGCGCGGATATTTTTCCTCACGCCAGCAAGCGCAACGCTCCATTTTGGCAGGAGAAGTCTTTCTAAATGGGGTGCGGGCGGAAAAGCCTGGAACCTGGGTGAGCGGGGATCCAGCGGTGCAAGTCCAGTCTGGGCCTGCTTTTGTCTCACGGGGGGGAGAAAAGCTACAGGGGGCGCTGCAAACTTTTCCTGTTCAGGTGCAGGGTCGTATTTGTTTGGATGCGGGCATTTCCACAGGAGGTTTTACAGACTGCTTGTTGAAACGGGGAGCCCAGCGGGTCTACGGAGTGGATGTGGGCTATGGGCAACTGGCCTGGTCTTTGCGAACGGATGCGCGGGTGATCCTAAAGGAGCGGACCAACTTGCGCCATCTGCAGCCGGAGGATCTGTACGGAAGCGAGGCACCTCCCCAGAGCTGGCCGGATTTGGCGGTGGTAGACCTGTCTTTTATTTCCCTGACTAAGGTGCTAGCTCCGCTGTGGAACCTGTTGCGTTTCCCACGGGAGGCGCTGTTGCTGGTGAAGCCCCAGTTTGAGGCGGGCCGAGACCAGGTGGGTAAAAAGGGGGTGGTACGGGATCCGGTTGTCCATGCCCGCGTGCTGGAGACGGTGATGCGCTCGGCCGTGGCCCAGGGCTGGCAGGTGCAAGGCTACACGTGGTCGCCCATCACTGGCCCTGCCGGCAATATCGAGTATTGGCTCTGGCTGGCTGAAGGAGAAGGGATCCCTCTCCCCAGCGGCAGTGCGCTACAACAGATGAGCGAGCAGGCAAGAGCGACCCTACACGGGTAGCTTGTCGATTTTGTCAATAGGTTGATGTGCTGGGTTGGGGGAGATGAGCCAAAAAATTGAAGAATTGTTTCAGGAAGGGATTCGGCGCTATGAATCCGGGGAAGCAGCCAAGACGTTAATTCCCTCTTTTGAGTCAATCTGTAAGGGATCCCCAAAGGCGGCGGCGGCTTGGACGTGCTTGTCCTGGCTTTATCTTCTGGAAGGTCAGGCGGAAAAAGCTCTGAAGGCCGCTCAAACTGCTGTAAAGTTGGATCCGGTGGATGCTCAGCCCCGTGTGAATCTGACCCTGGCCATGCTGGAGCTGAAAAAAACGGGGGTACGTCAGCAGGTGGAGACCATCAAGCAAATCTTGGCACGGGATCCCGAGCAGATTGAGGGCGTCAAATCCAACCTGAAGGAGGGAGGGAACCGCCGTCCTGCTTGGCCCCACTTGAGCAAGATTTACAACTGGCTCTTTGAAGAAGATTAAGTGACCCTATTCCTTGTTTTGCAACAAGACTTTAGGAAAATCTAGAGCTTTTTATTTTAATCTACAACTCTTAGCGATGTTCTCATGGAGTTGGTGCTAAACTTCTTGTACCCAATAGCAATATGGGATCCATTTATCGATAGGGGTTAGCTCTCGTCGCTTCTCTTCCCCGGCCTCAGTTGATTGATGAGATTGAACTCCGGGCTGGCGCGAGATGCTTAGCTCGGTGGTGGCTGCACTTCATTATATTGCAGTGGTGTTGCACTGCCGCCGCTTCCATAGCCACTGAATCGAGTCCCGTTTTCCAACCTCACTTTTTTGACCCCTTTGACTGCAGATGGGAGGAACTTTAAGATGAACCGTCAGACCGTTTGGGTTAAGAGCGATACCCGAAACCACCAAGGCTATTTCATTCCCCAGTGTGAGTATACTTTGGTCGAGGCCGACCAAAACGGCTGGGCGCTGATCTGTGCGGACAATGCCCGCTGCTATTATGTGGATCCCGAACAACTCTGGTTTGAGGCGGGATGAGAACTGTTGCTGCCTATTCAGGGCTGCTTGACTTCGAGGGAGTTCTGTAGAAACGCGGGCTCCCCATCATACATTCTCCCCATGCCGTTGGGCAGGGTTTTTTCATGGGATGAGGATTGGCCCGTCATGCCTGTACACAGAACGGGCTTTAGGCTGGTACCTTGGGGCTTCTTCGACCGCAACCCGACAATCAATCTAGCGGAGCCGGCGTAAACTACCCGGCTCCGACCGCTAAGCGGTACGGAGCGGGCTTTCAGTAGCCCTGAGCCTGTTCTGCTCTACCAGAGAACAAAACAAGCCCGGA
>NZ_JBSSCS010000009.1:0-86353 GCF_054060015.1 Thermostichus sp. MS-CIW-25 | reverse complement strand
CGGGATACCGCCATTCTGTTTGGAAACAAACAGAATGCTATCGCTGCATAGTTGAACAGTGATGTTCAGCAGTGTTCAGCGTAAATGTATCAGGTATCAACACTCCACCACAAGTCCACCCCAACAGCGAGGATCCCCTAGGGCTCAAAGGGCAAGGATTCCCGTCCCTCCTTGGCTGCTCTGGGCTTGGTCGATTTCTCCACTTCCTTGGCCTCCACCGTTATCGTCTGGGCAGCCCGACGGCGCTCCTCTTCCACCAATTGCTGCAAGTTCTCCGGCAACGGCTCCCGCGAGAGCAGGAAGGTCTGCACCGTTTGGAAGATGTTAGAGACGAGGATGTAGAGCAAAACCCCTGCCGGCAGAGGGAAGAACAGGAACATCGCCGAGAACAGCACAGGGGTGATGCGAGCCATGGAACTCTGGCTGGGATCCTCTTTGCCGGTATCCTGTCCGGCATTGGTTAGGTACTGGTTCAGGTAAATGGACACCCCAAAGATGACGATCATGGCGATGATATCCCAGTGGATGGTGCCATCTTCGTCGAAGGCCCCCACACGGCCCAACTTGTCGATGAACAGAAAGCCGGTGTCAGAGGCCAAACCGGGAATGGACACCTGCACGGTCACATCCCCCGGCTGCAGAGCCAGCAAGGTGCCATCCGGCTTGATCTGGGCACGATCTTCCCCTTTGGTGATCTTCCAGGTGGGCTGTAACAGACTGGGATCCCCGCCCGCTTCGGCCACCAATTGCTCAAAAGGCTTGCCCCCCGGCCCTTGAAGCAGAAATTGCACCTCCTCCCCAACGGCAATCTTGGTGCCTTTGGGCTCCACCAGCACCACCGGCTTGTGAAGAGAGTCGGTGACAAAAATGTTCTTGCTGGGGCTGACGTAGGGGGCGGGCACCACCTCAGCCGCCATTTCCGCCGGCAGGATCTGCAAGTTGACATCGTAGGTCACCGCTGCAAAAGGGGATCCCCGCAGGGTGGCAAACAGGGCAAACAGCACTGGCATTTGAATGAGCAGTGGCAGGCAGCCCCCCAAGGGATTGGCCCCCAGCTCGCTGTAAAGCTTGGCCTGGGCTTCCCGAAGCTTTTGCGGGTCGTCTCGGTATTTCTCCTGGAGTTCTCGCATCCGCCGCTGCATCACCGGGCTGATTACCTTCATGCGTCGCATGTTGCGGATGGATCCCACATTGAGCGGGTAGAGGGCAAAGCGGATCACCAACGTCAGGAAGATGATGGCCAGTCCGTAGCTGGGCACGATCCCGTAGAAAAAATCCAGGATCGGCAGCATGACGTTGTTGGAGAGAAATCCGACTCCGAAGTCCATGAGGGGCGCTGGCAAATGTCCGTAACCATTGTAATGGCTTCCGTTCGGTTGACGAGGGCGTTTTCAGGGTTTGTCCCCTGGATCCGTCAGATAGACCTGAGAAAGGCGAGCAATTGAGCAAAATCAAGCCCGCTCCACTGAACAGGGATCCCAAGGCCCAACAAGAACCCCCCGCCGGCAGTTGCCTAGCAGTCCTTTTTTCCCCTATGATGAGAAACACTTGATCCTCGGTAGCTCAGCGGTAGAGCGGTCGGCTGTTAACCGATTGGTCGCAAGTTCGAATCTTGCCCGGGGAGTATGTCCAAGCTGATCAAAGTCGATCAAAAAAACCGGATCTGGAATCCTCTCCTTCCAAGACAGCTCTGAGCATGCTGAGCGAAAGGAGGAGACAAAAACCAAGTCTCTTGCCGAGGATGGGGCGTCTCCCAGCGTTGAGCCAGACGTGGGTGGAGAGAATGGAAGCTGGCTGAGGATTCCGTCCCGCCGACGTGAACTGTTCCCGGCAAGTGTCAAGAGTCTCTGTCCTTTGGGGCAAGGAGTATGTCAGAATACCCTCTGGCTGTCTATTCCCAATCCGAGGGTGCTTGCTGTGATCGACCTGTCGCGGATCCCTGCCCAACCCAAGCCCGGCTTGCTCAACCTCTTGATTGAGATTCCCGGCGGCAGCAAAAACAAGTATGAGTTCGACAAAGACATGGGAGCAATGGCGCTGGATCGGGTGCTCTATTCCTCGGTGCAGTACCCTTACGACTACGGCTTTGTGCCCAATACGCTGGCCGGGGATGGGGATCCCTTGGATGGCTTGGTGATCATGGATCAGCCCACCTTCCCAGGGTGTGTGGTCACGGTGCGCCCCTTGGGCATGTTGCAGATGATCGACGGCGGGGATCCCGATGAGAAGCTGCTGTGTGTGCCTGCTAAGGATCCCCGCTATGCTGCAGTGACCAAGCTGGAAGACATCGCCCAGCACCGCCTGGATGAGATTGCGGAGTTTTTCGCCACCTACAAGCGCCTGGAAAAGAAAGAAACCCAGATCTTGGGCTGGAAAGGCTTGGCCGAAACCGAGGCGATTATTGCCAGCAGCATTGCGGCCTGCAAACAACCCCAATAGACATTTCTAAGGGATACGAACAGAAAGAGCTTCCTGGCGATGTTGCAACAGTCGCTCTGGGGTGAGGGGCCCTTCGATGTGTTGCCAAGGCAAGGGATCCGCTGGATCCCAGTGGCTGTGCACGTAGTAGTCTAGGGGCGGCAGTTGCCCTTTAAGCTCTTTGAAAGCGCGCCGGTAGCTCCCCAAGGATTCCCCAAAGTCCCGCGCCAACTGCAAGACTTTTCCCACCCGCCGATCCCCTCGCGAGATGAGGGCTTGGATCACCGACCAGCTATAGCTTTCCGGGCGCAACTCCACCCCCAGGGGACGCAGATGTTTCTGGAAAAACTGCAGTTTTTTCTCGGCTTGGGGATCCACTCCGTACCACTGAAAAGGGGTGTGGGCTTTGGGCACAAAGGTGCTGCACCCCAGCGTCAGGCGCAGGCCGGGAGCCGCTTTTTTGAGCTCTTGGAAAAGGGCTACTGTGGCCTCCAGATCTGCCTGGGTTTCCGCCGGGATCCCTACCATGCCGTAGAACTTAATGCCCTTCAGACCTCCAGCCTGGGCGTGGGCTGCTGCTGCCAAGATTTCCGGGTTGCTTAACTTCTTGTTGATGATCTGGCGCAGTTGTTCTGAGCCACTTTCGATGGCCACCGTAATGGACTGGCTGCCCCGGCGGGAGAGTACCTGCGCCAGACGTGGGGTTACGGTAGCGGTGCGCACCGAGGCCAAACTGAGACGCACCTGCTCGAAGCGATCCTGGGCCAAGTGCTCCAGCAACTGCTCAAATTGGGGGTGCTGGGTTACAGAAGCCCCCAGCAACCCAATCCGCTGAGTGACCTGCAGCCCCCGCTCTACCGCCGGGATCAAATGCCCCTCCACATCCGCCACCCGGAAAGGCAGGGTGAGATAGCTGGCCAGGCAAAACCGACACATCTCCGGGCAGCTGCGCACCACCTCCACCATGTAGATGCTCTCCCAGGCCGCTTTGGGGGTGACTACTGTGGAAACCGAGAGGGTGTTGCCGCGGAAGGTGTGTTTGCGGATGGAGCTAGGGATCCCGGCCACTTTGGGGAGCACCTTCTCCACCGGGCCGTCGGGCTCCCGGTATTGGGGTTCATACAAGCCGGGCACATAGATCCCTGGCACCTGCGCTAGCGCCTGCAATTGCTCAGCCCGGGATCCCTGGCGCACCTGCCGATAGACCTCGATCATCTTCTCCAGAAGACCTTCCCCATCCCCCAGCAAGATCAGGTCAAAGAACTCAGCAAAAGGCTCGGGGTTGGCTGTCAGTACCGGGCCGCCGCCAAAGACCAAGGGGTGGGCTTCTTCCCGCTCCTCAGATCTGGGAGGGATCCCGTGCCGTTCCAGCAGAGCCAGGATATGAACATAGTCCAGCTCCCAGGATAGGGAAAAGCCGAACAGCTCCGGCTCCCGGGGCAGGGGTTCAGCCAGATCCGTAAAGAGGCGGGAGACGGCCACATCTCGGCGGCTGGCCAGCAGACTCCAGATGACTTGATAGCCCAGGCTGGTGATCCCCACTGCGTAGGTGTTGGGGAAGGCGTAGATTACCCGCACTGCGTCGGGGTCGGGCGTGGCCGGGGCAAAGAGCAACTGCTCCAGGGCAAACTCTGAACTAGCCAAGGGATCCCGCTGTGTTGGATTGAGGTTTAGGTTCTGGCTCGGAAGAGTTTTGATTTGCCTGCCGAACTTTTTTGGCTCCTGCATGCTAACAAAAGCTAGCATCTTTCACCAATGCAGATTGCCGGAACAGGGCAGTTCTGCCCAAGCAGGCAGGAAAACCCCACATGCGCCATTGCGGTCTCGGTGCAACCGCGATCCCCTGCAGCAAAACTCATTCCAAAGCCCAGACTTCCGGCAGAAGCCGCCCTCTACGAGCAAAGTGTACGGGCAAAGTGAGGGTAGAGCGTATATCATTACCCCTTCGGCTGGGCAATGTCGAACTCGGCGTCGTAGTCGAAGTCCTCGTCCTCGTCAGCCCAGTCTTCCTCCAGCCTATCGTCCCCCGCCAGCTCCTCTTCCTCCAAGCGGCGCTTTTCTTCGTATTCCTCATCCTCTAGGCCCAGAGCAGCCCGTTCGGCCCGCCGCCGGAAGCGCTCCAGTGCCGCTGGAGTGATGAAGGGATAGGGCAACCCTTGCGCTTGGGCCTCCTCCAGCGCTGCGCGGTAGCTCTCCACTTCCTTGATGTCGATTTTCCAACCGGTGAGGCGGGCTGCCAGGCGCACATTTTGCCCCTCTTTGCCAATGGCCAAACTGAGCTGGTCGCTGTTGACCAACACATGAGCTTGCTGGATTTCCGGATCCACTAGCCGCACCTCCACCACCTTGGCCGGGCTGAGGGCGTTGGCAATGTAGGTGGCAGGATCCGGCGACCAGCGGATGACATCGATTTTCTCGTTGCGCAGCTCTGCTACCACCGCCTGAATCCGGGATCCCCTCGCGCCAATACAGGCCCCCACTGGATCCACGTCCCGCTCCACCGTATCGACCGCAATCTTGGTACGTGGCCCCACATTTCGGGAAGGGGGGTTGGCCTCCCGCGCCACTGCCACAATCCGCACGATATCCTCTTCAATTTCTGGCACCTCGTTGGCAAACAGGTTCACCACCAAGCCAGCATCGGCCCGGGAAACCAAAAGCTGTGGCCCCCGCCGGGATCCCTCATAGACTTTCTTGAGATAGACCTTCATCACCGCGTTGGGAGTGTAGCGATCGCTGGCCAGCTGTTCCTTCTTGGGCAGTTCTGCTTCCACCTCAGGTTGTCCGAAACCGCTGGATACCGACATGATCACCGTCTGCCGCTCGGTGCGCAGCACCCGTGCCTGCAGTACGGTTTTTTCCAGATCGCGGAACTCTTCCTGAATCAGACGGCGCTGCTGATCCCGTAACTTTTGCGCCAGCACCTGCTTGGTTTGGATGGCCGCCATGCGGCCAAATTCCGCCTGTTGTGGGGTGACATCATCTGTGACTTCCCAGCCTACTTCGGCTTCTGGGTAATCCTGCTGCACATCGTACAGAGAGATCTCATGGTCGGGGTTTTGCACCTGCTCAACGATGGCTTTGGTGGCCAAAACGCGAAAGCCTCCTGCCTCCACATCCAACTCCACATCGAAATTGCGGAAGTGGTCTTCTGCAAAGACCACATCTCGCTGGATGGTTTTGCGGTAGCGTTCGTAGCCCTTGAGCAGCGCCTCTCGCAGAGCATCGGTGACCACATGGCGGGGCAAGTTGCGCTCCCGCGAGATCATCTCCACCATTTCCGCCAAACCCGGCAGAGGCACCATCGCCATAACCACTGTCCTCCTGCACAAACTTCGTGAAACTTGCTGTTGCCATTGCTCCACAGCGGGAACTGAACCCGCATCTCTGATGCGAAGGGAGGGCCGCACCACCTGCGGTCAAACGCTCTCTCTATCTCCGGTCTCCTAGTCAGTTTCCGATGAGAGGGCAACCCGCTGCACCGAAGCGCGGGGCAACTGGACTCGCCGCCCCTTGAGAGATAAGGCAACCCTCTCCTCATCCCGACCCAGCAGGTGTCCTGACCAGACGGCTTTGCCCTTGTAGGGCGGATCCAAGGTCACCTCCACCGCAAACCCTTTGAAAACCACAAAGTCGCGATCGCTGGTGAGAAGGTTGCTGATGCCAGGGCTGGACACCTCCAACAGATACTGGCCGGGGATCAGATCCACCCGATCCAGCTCGACTTCTAAGGCTTGGCTCATGGCTTCGCAATCGGCATGGCTGGTTTCTCGGTCGGGATCCAGTGGGCGGATATCCACCCGCAGAACTGGCGGATGCTGGTTGGTGTGGAAAACCATCTGCACCAACTGGTATCCCAGTTGAGCGGCCAAGGGACGGGCCAAGCTCTCCAACTGCGGAATAAGAGGGTGAACCATAACCTACTCGTCACCAACCCGGTGCTGCAGCCAGATCCAAACCCCTTTGAGCCGGAGCTGGCAAAGGGGACAGTAAGCCCCCTCAAAAAGCAAAGAAGTGGGTACCACCCACTCCCCGTTGCTATCGCGGAGCTCCTTGAGGCTCGCCCAGAATCAGTACAGACTTCGAGCGCATCCCCCCTACCTCCTAATTTAGAAGATCTCCTCCGGTTTTGTCATGGGAATCCCCAAAAGGCAACATCTATAATGTGGACAACTGCGGATTTGCCCAGATATCCAGCCGCGTTTTGTGGGGTTCCCTATGACTGTTGCCTTTTCCTACCCGATCTTCGGCCCCAGCATTCAGTGCCCCCACTGTCGGCAAACGATTGCGGCCCTCACCCTGACCGATACCTACCTCTGCCCTCGCCATGGTGCATTTGAGGCGGATGCTGAAGAAGAGGAGCTGGTACACCTGCAATCCGGACGGCGCTGGCGCTTTTGGGAAGGTCGCTGGTTTCGTCAGCACACCCACGCCGATGGGATCCGTTTTGAGATTCATGAAGAATTGGATCGGCTGCGCATGCAAGGAATGCGAGCCACTCAGGTGATCGTGGCCGAACGCTACCGCCAGCTGCTCACCCCTTATCTGGAGCAGGGATCCCACCGTCGCCCCGGCCCACCTCGCCTCTATGGTTTGCCCGTCAGCTTCAGCTCCCAAATCCCAGAGGATAGGGGTGGATCCCCTCAGCGCTGGCGGGTGATCAACTTTGAGCTGACCTACGAGATCGACCCGGCCATGCGGCAGCCGCAATCCCGTCTGCAACTGTGTGATTAGACTGTGTGATTAGACTGTGTGATTAGAAAGGCGAATAGGTAGAGAGCTGTTGGAAAATTGGTGGCTGCTCAAGTCTTCTAGAACTGGAAGTTTCCTTCCGCGGCGGGAAGCGCTATGCCTTGATAGGTGTAGCCAATGAATCTCGGCTGGTCAGGCATATAAAACCGCTCCAGTTGCTCAAACCGAAACCCCGCTTCTCGGATCAACCGGGCCATATCTCGGTTGAGGTTGCAGCCATCTGCAATCACTTTTTGGAGGGGGTTGAGACGATTTTGCCATCTTTGCACCTGGGGATCCTCACTGAGGCCGTGTTCGAGAAAAAACAGCTTGCCCCCCGCTCGCAACACCCGCCGGATCTCTCTCAAAGCCTTGGCCACATTAGGAATGCTGCACAATGTCCAGGTGCTGACCACGCTATCAAAACTCTGGCTTGGAAAAGGCAGTTCCTGGGCATCCGCCACCTGCCAATCAACGGCGATGGGAGAAGATGCAATGCGCCGACGAGCCAGGGATCCCATGCCGGGATTGGGATCTACCCCTGTGATCTTTCGAATGTGCTCTGGGTAGCAGGATAGGTTGAGGCCGGTGCCAAAACCAATCTCCAGAACGGATCCCTGCACATGGGCCAGAAGCTGCCGCCGATAGCGCTCTATCCGTTCTCCCGAGAGGGCCAGATCCAACAGTTGCGGGAAGATCACTCGGCGATAGAGGTTCATGCAACCATTCCCAGATATTCAGGCATTCATCTTTGAGCAGCTTAAACCGTCTGGACAGGTTGCGGTTGAGCAGTCACCTTCAGGGAGTGAAGGGCATAGCAGGCCAGCAACCAATTGAGCAGGCGGGCCACCACACGAGCGGTTTGCCGCGTTGCGGATCCCACCGCCACCCCTCCCAGTGAAAGGCCAACCACAGGACGAGCAGCAAAGATGGCCTCACAGGTCTGCAACAGTTGCGGCCAACTCACCCCCCCTGGCTCTGGGTGATGCACCGCGGGCGCCAAGGAAGGATCCAACACACTGCAGTCCACCACCAAAAACACCGGTTGATCCGGCAAAGAGGCCACCACCTGCTGGGGATCCCAGCCATCTTGGGCCCAGAATATTGGGCTGTGGTGGGCTTTCAGCCATGCGTAGGCGCGCGCACTGCCGCTGCGCAACCCCACATGGATCACCGGCAGCATGTGCTGATAGAGCAACTCCACCCAGGCAGCACTGCCATAGCTTGTATCTTGATCCGGCTGGGTCATCTCTGGGGGCGGCATCAGGTTGGCATGAGCGCTGCAATGCACCACGCTCAGGGTTGGGTGGTGCTTCCAGAGGGCACGAATGGCCCCCCAACTGGCGGCCAAGACCGAAGGCAACAGCACCGGCCATTGTTGTCGTCTCCAAGCTTGAGTCACCGCCGCCTCACACATGCCGTAGGGAGGCTCATCCACCAGCCCCGGCAACTGCGCCACCGCCAGCTTATCCACATCGATCCCCAACCTCGGCTCGAAGGCACACAGCTCCGAACCGGCATTGAGAATGGCCATCGGAGCCTGAGTATCGTGGCCAAAGGCGGTGGGAATGAGAATGACCCTGGCATTGGATTGCGAGCTGGGATGGAGTGACCACTGAGCCATGGGCGCTATTCCTTTTCCAGAAAGCTGTGGGTCTCCGGCTTGTTCTATGGTGGCCTACAGGGCGCCCAGGGATCCGTCCGAGAGCAAGCCGGTCTGCTACGAAAGATTACAGATCCCAGGCGGAGCTGCGGTCAAAAATCGGGTCGATGGTAGATTCAAAGTGCTCCGCGCCGCAAACGCGGTTTAGACAGGGCAAGCAACTGCAAACCACAACGAGTTGAGTAAGGTAGGCTATGGCTGTGATGGAAGGCGATCCTCGTCAGGGAGCAAAGCTGCCTCTATTTGGGGGATCCACCGGAGGGCTGTTGAGCGCAGCCGAAACCGAAGAAAAATACGTCATTACCTGGACGGGCAAGCCGGGGCAGGTGTTTGAAATGCCCACTGGCGGCGCTGCTGAGATGGTGGAAGGCAAAAACTTTCTCACCTTTGCCCGCAAAGAGCAGTGTTTGGCGCTGGGTGCCCAGTTGAGATCCGACTACAAGATCAACGACTACCAGATCTTCCGCATTCCCGCGGGGGGGGAGCCTGTGTTGGTGCATCCCAAAGACGGCGTCTTTCCCGAGAAGGTCAACGAAGGCCGTGAGCCCGTCGGCAAAGTGGATCGCAACATCGGCAAAAACAAGGAGCCGATTACCTACAAGTTCACCGGCGGGAAACCCTGGGACTAAGTCCAGCGGCCCTTGTCTTGTCGGATCCCCTGGTCAATTCAGGGGATCTTTATTTGTTCGCGGGCACCTGGTTCTGGAGCGGTTGCCGACGGCCCTCACCCCCAGCCCCTCTGCTGTTGCTTGTCCCTTTTGGGAAGAGTCGGGCTGCCCCTGGCGAAGAAAAGCCCCAGCCCACCCGGGGCTGGAGCCATACCCGAAAAAGCCCGGGATCCCTGAGGCAGGATCTGGGCCAGACTACTTGGCAATCGCCGCGAAGAACTCCTTGGATTTCACCGGGTCGGGGTGCATGGTTTTCTGGCCGGGCTGCCAGTTGGCCGGGCAAACTTCATCGGGGTGAGATTGCACGTATTGGATGGCTTGCAGGGTGCGCAAGGTTTCATCCACACTGCGGCCAAAGGCCAGGTTGTTAATGGTGGCGTGCTGGATGATCCCTTCTTTGTCGATGATGAACAGGCCGCGCAGCGCCACACCCGCTTCCGGATCCAGGACATTGTAGGCAGCGCTGATCTCCTTTTTCAGGTCAGAGACCAGAGGATACCTCAGCTCACCCACCCCTCCAGCCTTGCGGTCGGTTTGAATCCAGGCCAGGTGAGAGTATTCGCTATCCACTGAAACACCCAGGATCTCGGTATCCAGCTTGGCAAAGTCGTCATAGCGGTCGCTGAAGGCCGTGATCTCCGTTGGGCAGACAAAGGTGAAGTCCAAGGGGTAGAAAAACAACACCACATACTTCTTACCCCTGTAGTCGGAGAGCTTCACCGTCTTGAATTCCATGTCATAGACGGCGGTGGCGGAAAAATCGGGAGCGGGCTGCCCCACTCGCAGGCATCCTTCCTGAGACATCAATCAACGCTCCTTGCGGTAAAGTGCAAATGTAAACCAAACCTAACATACCATACTCATAATGACTCTGCCTTAACTCGATAGATAGCGACGGATCCCAACTGCCGGGATCCGGATAATGCCCATTTTTCCATGCTGATCGGCTCAGCTCTGCAAGGGATCCCATGAGAGTGGCGCTGGAGTTCCTCTATCACTTTTGTTGTGACCGCTGTCGGCGGTGGTGGAGCCAGGCCGATGTGGAGCCCCAACCTGGGGATCGCCTGTATTGCCCCTATTGCGGCCATCAAAATTGCGTGGAGCGCATCGATACCTTTCGCAATGCTGCGCGGGGCAGTTGCCTGACCCGTCCCCCCGATGCCCCTTCTCCAGATCCGCATCCGCCCTCTGAAAAATCCGGGGATCGGCCTCAGGAGAAGCGATCCCCAATCTAGTTATCCTGGGCAAACCCAGTCCTCTTGCCCCTATGGGGCAGCCAGCCGCTAGAGCCTGTCAACCATTCAACGCATCCGCCAGAGTTCCCCGTTGCGAAGATGACCACAGGTAGAGGTCAACCTCAGGCGAGGAAGAATCCACCAGATAGCGACAGAGGCGGCGCTCTTCCAGGATGGCGGTGGAGCAGCAGCAACTGTAGACTTCCAGATAGTCGTCCGGCTCCGCCTCAAAAATCGCCTGCTGGCCGGGAAAGAGGGTGCGCTCCCAGTGGCCGGGGATCGTGCGGATCACCTGAACCTGTCCGGAACGGTTGACAAAAGCGTATCTTTTCATTGCGTTTTTTTTAATGGTGTTAAGAAAAACTTATTGCCCTTAAAATAGGCTACCATCCCTGATCCCCAAGCGGCAATAGTAAGCTGCCAAGACGGGGATCGCCCTTCCTGACTGGCTTTGGGAGATTTGTTCTCTCAGCTTATTGGGGTTGAGAGAATGGGATCCCGAGGAGAAGCCTGCCCTGGTAAACTGAGGGGAAGAGTCTGAAGATATCCTTAAGTTGGCCTTCACCATTCCGAGATCAGCAAGGGGGCACATCGTGGACAACAAGTTGGGGCTAGAGATCATCGAAGTCGTGGAGCAGGCTGCCATTGCCGCCGCCCGCTGGATGGGCAAAGGGGACAACAAGACCGCCGACCAGGTGGCTGTAGAGGCCATGCGGGAGAAACTCAACCAGATCCCTATGCGCGGTCGCATCGTCATCGGGGAAGGAACCCGCGATGAGGCCCCCATGCTCTACATCGGCGAAGAAGTGGGCATCTGTACCCACCCGGATGCTGAGCAGTTCTGCCGTGTGGAAGAGCTGGTGGAGATCGATATTGCTGTGGATCCCTGTGAGGGCACCAACCTGGTGGCCAAAGGCCAAAACGGCTCTATGGCGGTGCTGGCCATCTCTGAGAAAGGTGGCCTTCTCCATGCCCCGGACATCTACATGCAGAAGCTGGCAGCTCCGCCCCAGGCCAAGGGCAAGGTGCACATCGACTATCCGCCAGAGAAAAATCTCAAGATCATCGCCGAAAGCCTGGATCGGGAGGTGTCGGATCTGACGGTGGTGGTCATGGATCGCAAGCGCCACCTCGATCTGATTCGCCAAATTCGAGAGGCGGGGGCGCGGGTGAAGCTGATTACCGATGGCGACATCTCGGCGGCTCTCTCGGCAGGCTTCAATGGCACCGGCATTCATGCCCTGATGGGGATCGGAGCTGCTCCTGAGGGGGTGATCTCGGCAGCCGCTCTGCGGTGCTTGGGCGCCCACTTCCAAGGTCGGCTGATCTACGATCCCGAGGTGGTTCAGGCAGGCACCTACTTGCCACCTGTGGAGGAAACGCGACGGGAACTCAAAGAAAAAGGCATCGAGGATCCCGACAAGGTGTGGGAGTGTGAGGAGCTGGCCAGTGGCAAGGAAGTCCTCTTTGCTGCCACCGGGATCACCGATGGCGACTTGATGCGCGGGGTGCGCTTCTTCGGGGGCGGGGCCCGCACCGAGACCTTGGTGATCTCCAGCCAATCCCGCACGGTGCGCTTTGTGGATACCATCCACATGAAAGACGGCCAGCAGCCCCGCGGACTGCAGCTGCGCTAAGGGATCCCTATCTAACATCCTCGCAGATCGGGGCGGCTTTCCCCTGGTGAAGGTCGCCCTTGCCTTTTTGGGAAAGTTACGAAATCTATCAAGACCCAACCCGCAAAAACGTAATAACTCTTCAGCAAAATCCTGCAAAACCGGTTCGATACTGGTTTTAGGGTTTAGGTAGGCTGAGAAAAGTTACCTAAGCTCGCTGGAACCGACTCAAGGGATCCCCTCGTATCGGTCACAGCTCTTGCTTTCTCTCTGAAACAATATTTGCTTTTGTTCAGAGTTTTTGTTTTTAATAACTTTTGCTGTTGCTGTACAGACGACGGAGAGGCATGTTTATCGCGGTTGTCGGTCTTAGCCATCGCACAGCTCCCGTAGAGATTCGGGAGCGCCTCAGCATCGCGGAGGCGGAGGTGGGAGAGACGATCCAGCAGCTTCGCGCCCACCCCCACATTGAGGAGGCTGCGATCCTCAGCACCTGTAACCGGCTGGAGGTCTACATCGTCACCTCAGAAATGGAGAGTGGTGTCCGGCAGACGATGCAGTTCTTGGCTGAGCTGAAAGGGATCCCCTTGCCCCAACTGCGTCCGCACCTGTTTACCCTTCTTTACCAGGATGCGGTAACCCACCTGATGCGGGTGGCTGCCGGGCTAGATAGCTTGGTGCTGGGAGAAGGGCAGATCCTCTCGCAGGTAAAAAAAGCCCAGCAGCTGGGCCAAGCCTGCAACGGTATGGATCGCATCCTCAATCGCCTTTTTAAGGCAGCCATTACCGCCGGCAAGCGCGTCCGTACCGAAACGGAGATCGGCACCGGCGCCATGTCCATCAGCTCAGCAGCGGTGGAGTTGGCTCTGCAAGAGCAGGGATCCCTCTCTCAGGGCAAAGTTACCGTGGTGGGGGCGGGGAGAATGGCCCGTCTGTTGGTGCAGCACCTGTTGGCCAAGGGGGCAGTCGATATCACGGTGGTGAACCGCTCCCTGGAGCGAGCCGAAGCCCTGGCCAAGCAATTTGAGCAGCCGATCCAGGTGCTGCCTTGGGAGTCGCTGCTGAACAGTGTGGCCGAGTCCAACTTGGTCTTCACCAGCACCGGCGCCACCCAGCCGATCCTGAACTACCAGCAACTGGCAGGGGTGCTGCAGCCGGATCAGCCGCTGTTGTTGGTGGATATCTCTGTGCCCCGCAACATCGATCCCGATGTGGAAAAGCTGAAGGGGGTACAGGTGTTCAATGTGGATCACCTCTCCCGCATCGTGGAAGAAAACCGCGCCCAACGGCAAAAGCTGGCTCTGGCTGCCGAAGCCCTGGTGGAAGAAGAGGTGGATCAATTCATGGAGTGGTGGCGTTCTCTGGAGACGGTGCCCACCATTTCCAGCCTGCGCCACAAGGTGGAGTCCATCCGCGAGCAGGAGATGGAAAAAGCTCTCTCCCGCCTGGGCAAGGACTTTGCCGAGAAGCACCTGGAGGTGATCGACGCCTTGACCCGCGGCATCGTCAACAAGATCCTGCACGACCCGATGGTGCAACTGCGGGCCAAACGGGATATTGAGGCGCGGCGGGCAGCCATGCGGATCTTGCAGGAACTGTTCAACCTGGATCCGGTGGTGTTTCAAGCCCAGCAGGAGCGCTAGGGATCCCTTGGCGAAGAGCGCATGACTTGAAGAATTGTAACAGCTCTCCCATCTGGGGTGGAGGGCACCCCTTAGGATACAAAGCGTAAGCCACAGGATCTGGGATTATGTTCGGACAATACGAAGTTTTTGTGCAGTTGGCCCTGCTGGCCTTGATTGTCTTGGCAGGCCCGGCGGTCATCCTGCTGCTCTATCTGCGCGGCGCCGATATGTAGGGGATCCCTCTGGATATTGAGGCAGTCGGGATAACCCTTTGGGAGTGCTGGGGCTAAGCCCAAAGCCAGGAGTGTTTAGCAACGTAACGCTCCTTTGCGTTAGAGTTGTAAAGAAATCCCTAGGGCACTCCTGCTTGTAGGGCGACATCCTGCTGGTCAATGGTTAATATGTCACTCCCCATCCGCAACGTTGCCATCATCGCCCACGTCGACCACGGCAAAACTACCCTTGTGGATGCCCTGTTACGCCAGGCGGGCATCTTTCGGGAGGGGGAAGACATTCCCACCTGTGTGATGGACTCCAACACGCTGGAGCGGGAGCGGGGCATTACCATCTTGGCCAAAAACACAGCCGTCCGCTACGGCGAAACCTTGATCAACATCGTCGACACCCCTGGCCACGCCGATTTCGGGGGCGAGGTGGAGCGGGTGCTGGGGATGGTGGAGGGCTGCTTGTTGATCGTGGATGCCAACGAAGGCCCGATGCCGCAAACCCGCTTTGTGCTGCGCAAAGCCTTGGAGAAGGGCCTGCGCCCAATTGTGGTGGTCAACAAGATTGATCGGCCTCGCGCCGAGCCCTACAAAGCCGTCGACAAGGTGCTGGATTTGTTCTTGGAGCTGGGGGCAGACGAAGACCAGTGCGACTTCCCCTATCTATTTGCCTCTGGGTTGCGCGGCTTTGCCCTGGAAGAAGCCCATCTCAAAGACTTTCTGGAAGGGAAGTACAGCGGATCCCTGGATATGAAGCCTCTTTTCGAGGCCATTCTCAAGCATGTCCCACCTCCCATTGGGGATCCCGGCAAGCCGCTGCAACTGCAGGTCACCACGCTGGAGTATTCGGAATACCTGGGCCGGATCGTGATCGGCAAGATCCACAACGGCACCATCCGTCTGGGGGATCCATTGGCAGTGGTGAAAGAGGATGGATCCATTGCCAAGGGCAAAGTAACCAAGCTGTTCGGCTTTCAGGGCCTGCAGCGCATCGAGCTGACGGAAGCTACCGCCGGCCACATTGTTGCTGTGGCGGGGTTTGCCGAGGCCAACATTGGCCACACCCTCACCTCTCCCGAGAATCCCCAGGCTCTGCCGCTCATCAAAGTGGACGAGCCCACATTGCAGGTGATGATCTGCGTCAACGACTCCCCCTTCGCCGGGCAAGAGGGTACTTTTGTAACTTCGCGGCAACTGCGGGAGCGCCTGATGCGGGAGCTGGAAACCAACGTGGCGCTGCGGGTGGAAGAAACCGATTCGCCGGATCGCTTTTTGGTGTCGGGGCGAGGCGAGCTGCACCTGGGCATCCTGCTAGAAACCATGCGGCGGGAAGGCTATGAGTTTCAGGTGGGGCAACCGAAGGTGATTTTCCGCGAGGTCAACGGCCAGCCCTATGAGCCCTACGAGTGTTTGGTGCTGGATGTGCCGGAAGCGACGGTGGGGGCCTGCATCGAGCGGCTGGGGCAACGGCGGGGAGAAATGCAAAACATGATGGTGGGATCCGATGGTCGGGCTCAGCTGGAGTTTGTCATTCCGGCGCGAGGGCTGATCGGCTTTCGAGGGGAGTTTATCCGCATCACCCGCGGCGAGGGGATCATGAGCCACAGCTTTTTGGAATACCGTCCCCTGACCTCTGAGATGGAAATGCGCCGCAACGGGGTGCTGATTGCTTTTGAAGAAGGGGTGGCCACTACCTATGCCCTCAAGAATGCGGAAGATCGAGGTGTATTCTTTATTACGCCAGGTACCCGCGTTTACAAGGGCATGATCGTGGGCGAGCACAACCGTCCCCAAGACTTGGAGCTGAACGTCTGCAAGACCAAGCAACTGACCAACCACCGGGCTGCGGGCGGGGAGGAGCTGGTGCACTTGCAAGCGCCGGTGGAGATGACCCTGGAGCGGGCTTTGGAATACATCGGCGAGGATGAGCTGGTGGAGATCACGCCCCAGTCGGTGCGCCTGCGCAAGGCACAGTTAACGCCCTCTCGCCGCTAGTTTTCTCAGCCAACTGGAAGAGCATGACTCTAGTCAATAATAAGCTCAACTATACTGAAAATAATGTATAATATGTTCAGTACGGATTACTACCAGTTGATCTTTCTGTTTACTTTCGAGTCTGCCAACATGGTAGCCAAAGCAAAGCAGAAAATTGGTAGTAAGACGACACGGAAACTGCGCTTTGGGTATTCTACTCAAAGCTTTGCGGGATACCGCCATTCTGGTTGGAAACAAACAGAATGCTATCGCTGCATAGTTGAACAGTGATGTTCAGCAGTGTTCAGCGTAAATGTATCAGAGCCTGGCTCACCACCGCCGCAGGTAAGAGGCCAAGTTGGGGAAATAGAACGCCCCCCAAATCCCCAGCAGGATGACTCCCAAGCCGAACACAACCAGCCAAAGGCGCGGTCGGCTGTGCAGCTTATTGGATCCCACCTGGACGTAGGCCAGATCCACCCAAGCAGTATTGCCGCGGCGGAACCAGCCCACCACTTTGACGCGCCGGCCCACCAGGGCGCGGATCCGCTTCAGGCCGGAAAAGACATTGCCCACCGGCCCCAAAGGGGAAGTAAAGCGCACCGGGATCAGCCCTGTGGCCTCTTGCAGCTTCAGCTCTGCCCCCAGTTGATAGCCGGAGGGGCCCAGTCCCACCAACTCCCCCTCCAGCTCCACCCATTGTCCGCGGCGGGGATCCGCGTCGGGATCCGCCAGCAAGCTGAGCACATCCGTCGGCCTTGCCGGCAGGGATCCCCCGTACATTAACCCCGCTTTGGCCCACAAGCCCACCCCGTAGCCCACCACCGCTGCTGCCGCGATCACCTTGGGATCGAGACGGTTTTGCAGCAGCAGGTAGAGGATCAGCCCCACCAGCCAGCCAATGAGGATCCCGACCACTTCGGCTGCATAGATGGCCAGATCCAGCCAAAACCGGCTTTGCAGGCGGGCCACATCCAATTTGGACCCGGATCCCAGGCTCAGCTCCGGCAGGAGGCGCAGCCGCTCTCCATATCCCGCCAAGACCTTGAAGCGGTGCCCCGGCAGCGGATGGCTGGAATTGACCTGCATCCAGCGGGCCCAAGGGTTGAACTGATCCCAAAGAAAGACTTGGCCAGCTTGGGAGGGATCCTGGAGGCGGGCGGCAGCACTGGCAGCGGCGATGGTTTTGAAGTCCAAAAAGCTGAACAGGCGGGTGCAGTGCAACAGCGAGGAAGGTCGGCGGTCGTTTTTGTGGGCCTCCTGCAGGCCAGCAGCCGATTTGAGCAGAGCAGCAATCAGCCCGTTCGGGTTGCCAGTCGCCTCTACAGCAAAATGGTCGGCATGGTAGGTGCCCAGGCGGGAGAGGAAAAACAGCGGGTAGGAGAGCACCGTGTAGATGAGGTAGAGCAGCGGGGCCACATGCCCGATGAGATCCCGCCGTTTGCTTCCCAGTTGGCTCACCTGCTCTAGGGCCAGGTAAACCAGTTGAATCGGGGATCCCAGCAGGGTCATGACCAGGATATCTCCGTTGACAATTCGCCCCAGGGCTTGGGCGTAGACTGCGGCAATTTCATCCTCAGCAAGCTGCTCCAACAGGGCTTTGGTGACCACAATGCGGCAGCCATCAGAAAAAGTGCCGTAAACAAAGGCCAGCGGCCCAGCATCCGGGATCACCCCCAGTCGGGGCTGTTTTAGCTGGTTTTGGGCACAGATGCGCTGCAGCAGGCGCGCCGTTTCGGGGCTGTGGCGTTCGATTTCGCCAAGCCTGGCCCAACGCAACTTGTGCAGCCGTTGGTGGAGCTGATCCATCAGCCAGGGGGCAAAAAAGAGAAGGCCTACTCCAAAGTTGACCGCCAGGCTGCCGGCCACCAACCACCGCAGGCCATTGCGCAGCCAGGGCAGCAACCCCTGCAAAAACCAAAGCTGCCGCGGAAAACTCAGCCGGCCAAAATCCAGATGGCTGCCTACCAACACAAAGCTCAGCCACCAAAGGAAGACAATGCCCACCCCCAGGGATCCCCACTTGGCCCAATGCAGGGGGCCGGCCCGCTCCGGCAGGGGGATCTTCATACCCAGTTGGGCGGCCCGTTGACGGGTGGACAGGGATCCCGCTCCAGGAGACGGCTCCTCTGGGGGAGCAGAACGCGGTTCGACAGGTTTGGCGGACGGAGCAGCCAGGGACTCTGTTGCAGTGGGCAGGCGAAGCAAGATCTTCTTGGCCCAGCCTTGCGCCTGGGGGTTGGGGTGTTGCAGCAGCTCTAGGCAGAGGGACCGTGCCTTCTCCGTCTGGCCCAACTGGTGGTAGGCCCGCACCAGGTTCATTTGGGCTTCCAGGGCTTCGCCGTCAGATGAGTCTGCCGGGATCCCTAATGCTTTGTCCTGCTGACGGGATTGGGCCAGGTAGCCTTCAAAAAGTTGGATGGCCTCTTGAAGGCGGCCCTGCCGCAGGGCTTCCTTGCCCGCCTGGACGGCATCGGGGATCATCGGCTTGCTCCTTGCCTGGTAGGGTCTGCTTCTGGAGATCGGTTGGATCCATCTGCTCCCCTAGCTTACTCAGGGATCCAACCCCGAGAGACTGGATCCCCCCTGAAGGGGGTGGTGGAGCAAGCGCCGCCGCAAGCGATCCAGAGCCGTCTGGGCGCTCCACCAACGCACCCCCTCTCTGCCGCGCAGGCTGCCAAACCGGTACTCGTGTACTTCCACCTTCCCTTGCGGATCCGCCAAACCCAGATACACAAGACCGACTGGCTTGGTGGCGGTGCCTCCCTCTGGCCCGGCAATGCCGGTGATGCTCAAGGCCCAGTTGGAGCCCAGGACTTGCTTGGCCCCCAGCGCCATTTGGGCGGCCACCGCCTCGCTGACAGCCCCTTGCTGTCGCAGGGTTTCCGGATTCACCTGTAAAAGCTGCTCCTTGATGCGGTTGTCGTAGGCCACGATCCCCCCCACAAAATAGCGGGAGCTGCCCGGGATCTCGGTCACCAACTGCCCCAGCAGCCCGCCGGTGCAGGATTCTGCCACCGCCAGAGTTTGACCCCGTTGCAGCAACAGCTCCCCCACCACACCGGCCAAGGTGGCGTCATCGCTGCCGAAGTAGTCTTCTCCAGAAATCTGTAAAATCTGCTCCACCACCGGGGCGATCAAGGCTTGGGCCTCTTCACGACTGGGAGCACGTCCGGTCACCCGCAGGCGCACTTCCCCTTGGCTGGCGTAGGGAGCCACCGTAGGGTTTTCCCCCGCCAACAGGGATCCCAGCCGTTCGGCCAGCGTCGATTCGGGAATGCCCCAATAGCGCAGTACCCGGCTGTAGAACACCTCTTTTCCCCAGCCGATGGAGCGCAGATAAGGCACGGCGGTCTCCCGCCACATGTGTTGCATCTCCCGCGGCACCCCAGGGAAGGTGAGAATGTGCAGGTCGGGCCGGGGCTGCCAGATGAGGCCACAGGCGCTGCCAAGCGGGTTGGGCAACACCCTCGCTCCCCGGGGCAGAAAAGCCTGCTTGCGATTGCTCGGCGAGGGCACAAGGCCCCGCTGCCCGTACTTTTGCAGGATCTCTTCCCACACTTGGGGGTGCTCCACCATCTCCGCCCCAAAAAAGGAAGCCAGCGCCTCATGGGTGAGATCGTCCGGCGTCGGCCCCAAACCCCCGGTGATCAGAATCAAGCTGGAACGACCACAGGCCACCTCCAGCGCGTGGTGAATGCGGGCCTCGTTATCCCCCACCACCGTTTGGTAATAGTGGGGGATCCCCAGTTGCGCCAACTCGGCTGCCAAGTACTGGGCATTGGTATTGGTGATCTCTCCCAAGAGCAATTCCGTGCCAATGCAGAGGATCTCAGCTCCCTGGGGAATAGCGGTTTGCGGTGGGATCATGCTTGGCCTCGAGCTCAGCTCAGCCGCAAGAAAAGTATACAAGAGGTCTCGGCCCCCAGATTTCCGGCTGGTCGTCGGCCATTCCCAATTGCGGTGAGACAGCCGGCGGGTTTTCACTTCCCTCTCCCGCTCTGAGAAAATTTCCGCGCCGACTACCCCACAGAAGGCACACTCAAGCTCGATGGGGATCCTCAGCCAGCCGAGCCAGAGCCTCCAAATCAGCACCCACCACGCGGTTGAGAATCCATTCGGGATGTTGCTGGGCACCCATGCGTCGATAGAACTCTATCGCCGGCTGATTCCAATCCAAAACCATCCACTCCAGCCGCCCATATCCTTTGGCCACCGCCTCCTGAGCCACCCGCGCCAAGAGCGCTTTGCCAATGCCTCTGCCGCGAAACTCCGGCAACACGAACAGATCCTCAAGGTAAATCCCTGGTCGGGTCAGGAACGTGGAAAAATTGCGGAAATAGAGAGCAAAGCCCACCGCTCGCCCCTCCACTTCTGCCAGCAATGCCGAGGCAAAGGCTTCTGGGCCGAACAAGTAGTGGTGCAACAGATCGGCGGATCCCGTTACCAAGTGGCTCAGCTTCTCATATTCAGCCAAAGCGCAAATGAGATTAAATAGAACAGGCACGTCCAAGGCGGTGGCAGGGCGAATTTCCATAACTTGCCCGACAAGTTCAAGCAAGCTCAAGTTTAACAAAACGCCCGGAATTCCCCACCCTCTATAGAGTGGGGATGGATAGCGCCACTGGATTTGTGGAGCACTCAGAACTAGGACAGGTGGGGGTAGGATAACGCATATGGCAACCAGAAGGCAGACCTTTCGACTGTATCCCAGCAAAGCACAGGAAAAGGCTTTGTTTGAGGCCCGTCGCCTGCACTGTTATCTTTACAATGCTTGCATTGCCCATCGGGAAACCGAGTACCACCTCCACCGCCGAACGGTGACCTACCTGGAACAGCAGAACCTACTCCCCGAATTCAAGCAGGTGTGGGGGGAGTTTGCCCAACTGAACTCCCAAACTTTGCAGGCTACAGTGAAACGGGTGGATTGGGCTTACCAACGGTTTTTCCAAGGACTGAGTAGGAAGCCGAGGTTCAAGTCCATTCGCCGGTATTCAGGCTGGACGTATCCTGCCCGGTCGGGGTGGAAGGTCAACAGCACGGGAAAGCATGGCACGGTCACACTCAATGACTTGGGCATTACGCTGAAAATGCGCGGTCAAGCCAAGCATTGGGGCGTGCCAACAACGCTGACCCTTGTCTACAAGCCGTCCCGGCGGCAGTGGTTCGCTTCGCTTACGGTTGAGGTTGCCATACCAGAGCCTGAGTTTGGGTCGAAGTCAAGTTTGCGATATGAGTCCATCGTTGCCTATGACTTGGGTACAGAGACCGCCCTGACCCTGTTTGACGGGGCGGAGTTTCAGGAGATTACTAACCCTCGCTTTACTCAGAGAAGTGAGGCGAAAATACGCAAGCTTGCCAAGTTGAAGCGGAGAAAGCGTGCCCCTAAAAAGGGCATAAAGGCTTCCAGAAGGTGGAAGAAAACCCACCGGCGGGAAGCGCAACTCAAAGCCAAAGTTGCTCGTCAGCGCAAAGACTGGCAACACAAAGTGACGTCAGAGATAGCTTGTCGTTATGACAAAGCGCTCCGCGCCGCCATAGGCGAACGGCGTAACGGAGAAGCTGCATGTCAAAGGGATGACCCGCAAGGGTGGGAAGCGCAAGGCAGGGCTAAACAAGTCTATTCTGTCGGTGGGGTTCGGTACATTGAACCAGATGATTACCTACAAAATCGAGCAGAAAGGGGGTTTAGTTCTCATGCTTCCCACTCAGACCCTCAAACCGAGCCAACGCTGTCCCCAATGTGGGGCAGTCCACAAGGAGTGGGCGGACTTGAGCAACCGCTATCATGTCTGCTCTGGTTGTGGGTTTGAGGTACCGAGGGATCGGGGCTCGGTGATGGTGATGTACAACGTTGCCACTAATCGGCAACCGGGGTTGGGAACCAGCCTCGTGAGTCTTGGATGCTTCAGCTCTACTTCAAAGTCCTGTGGGGCTATGAAGCAACTGGGGCAGAGGAAGAGACTAAAATCCTGCCGTCAAGGGGATGGGGAAACCCCATCCGCCTATGCGGTGGGGTAGTTCATTTCAACCGGCCCACCGATCCCGCCACTTGACCGTTCCCTCGGCGGCCAGCAACCAGCGGCGGGCTACCAGGTTTTCTCGGATCGGCGAACGACCCTCTCGCAGCAGAACGTACTTGTAGGCAATGGCTTTACCGGCGCTTTCGTTGAAAGGGATCTCCCCAAACCAGGTGTTGGCGTTGATGTATTCCAGCGGGTAGCCCCGAGCAATGTCCCAATAGCCCAACTCTGGGCAATCCCCGATGACCACAATCCATTCCCCCGGTTGGGTATTTACCCCATTCAGTTGGGCCCGCACGATCACCTGGCCCTTGACTCGCTCTCCCACATGGCTAAGGACGATTACTCCGCGGGTGGGCAAATCCAAACCGTGGATCTTCCCCTCTTTGACCGTAAACTTCTGGCGAGTCAGGATACAGGTGTGCTCCCCATCGGGAAATTCGGTGTCCACCTGCTCCAGGTGGGTGGCCTCCCCCCGATTGAGGGCAACAAAGCAGCGGCTATCCCGATAACGACGGGTATAGCACCAAACCTCCTCTGTCAGATATTTGCGCCACTGGCTGCCCAAAGATACCGCCGGGTTGAGACGGCGCAACCCCGATAGCAGGCGAATCTGCCGATAAAGTGGAGAGTTGGGATCCCAGCTTTCCATCATCGGGCGATTGTAGGGATCGTTGCCCCCATCGGTGTCGTTGTGCAGGTATTGTTCGGTGCCGTAGTAAATACAAGGGATCCCACGGCTGGTCATGATAATGGCGATTGCCACCGCCAGCATTTCCGGATCCGGGTTTAGGGTTTGGAAGCGGCACATGTCGTGGTTGTCGATGAAGGTGATCAGCTCTGTAGCCCCGTTGTAGCGATAATCTTTGGCGATGACGTCATCGACGAGGCGAAAGCCCTCAGCAGCCCCCTGCCCCAAAGCTGCCCGAATAGCCATGCACAGGCCAAAATCCAGGATCGTCATGCCGGAATGGTTGGCAAACTGCACCGAAGCTTCCACATCTGGGCCACTGTAGATCCACTCTCCAAAAACAAAAACATCCGGCTTGTGGGTTTGGATATCGGCATTGAACTCCTGCCAAAACCAGATGGGCATGTGCTTGACAGTATCTACCCGCAGAGCATCCACCCCTCGATCCAACCACTGCTTGATGGCGGACTTGATGTAGTTGCGATAGTCGGGATTGTTTTCGTTAAACGTCGCCAGTCCGGCCAACTCGCAATTTTGCACCTGCCACTCATCTTCCCAGTTCGTCACTTCGCCGTAGTGGTGGTACCAATGGTTTACATCGTTGTTGAAATCGGCAATGAGCTTCCCATCGTCGAACAACTGACCTTTGACGCCCCCTGTATCCGGGCTGCTGTGGTTGCAAACAATGTCCAGCACGAGCTTCATTTTGCGCTTGTGCATCTCCGCAATGAGCCGATCGAAAGTGGTAGGGGCCGGATTGTTGAGCGAGGGATCCTCCCCTTTGGCGATGTAGCGTGGGTTGATGCGCTTAAAGTCTTTCGTCCAGTAGCCGTGCATCGCTGCACTTTCAATAAACAATCGCTCCACTTGCTCGAACAAAGGCGTGAGCCAAATGGCTGTGATCCCCATCTGTTGCAGATAGTCCAGCTTGTCGATTACCCCTTGTAGATCTCCACCCCAGTATTTGCCCCAGTCTTGCCTTTGAGGATCATAAAGTTCTGGGTTCGGCCCTTCGTTATTTTCCGGATCCCCATCAAAAAAACGATCCACCACCAAAAAGTAGATTGTTTCCTGACGGAACTCAATGTCGCGAGTGTAGAGAAACTCCAGATCCCCAGAGGATTCTGAAGGCTCAACAATATCCGCTCGCCGGTTCAGTGTTTCCATAAAAGCAGCCCTCCCACCTTAAAAACAGCTCAACAGACACGAACACAAACTGAAAAAGGCCAGAGGCTGCTGCAAGTCCAGCTTTTACCTCTAGCCCTTAGCCCAGAAGAGGATGCTTCTGTTGCCAATCCTCAAACTTCAAAGCATTCTTTACGCAAAGTGAACAAGTGAAGGTTGTGCCTGCATCAGAAGGCTCGCTCCGCTGAGCGACTCAATCTGCTCAACCCAATTAACCCAAAAGGTTGTCTATACCCTCTTTCACCGCATCTTTCAGATCTTCCTTGGCATGCTGAGCTGCAGCCTCCATTTGCTTGGCCTTGCCCTCTAGTTTTTGCTTTTCATCCCCTGTGAGCTCCCCCACTGCTTCTTGAATCTTGCCCTCGATATTCTTGGCCGTAGCTTCAATCCGGTCTTGAATACTCACAGATGTACCTCCTAGCTCTTGATAACACCGAGCAGCTCGCACGCCTTTTGAATCGATAAACCTGCAATTCAATTGCGCAAGTGCTCACGGCGGAGATGCTAGCACAGAATCCTCAGACTGGGAGTGCTCTCATGGGCACCGTTCCGGTCTGCTTTTGGCCACACTCTTCAAGCGGATCCCTGCCGGCCCGCAACTCACCCGCTTCAGCTGGCGCCAAAATTCATCTCCCCGATGTCCCCAATGGGCCACAGGCTACCGATTGTCCGACGGCTGATGGGCGGAGTTCTTTGGGAGCGCGGCGTAGTGGGGACAACGGCAGGGGCCCAGAGGGTTCACTGCGCAGGGCAGGTGGGGTGACCGAGAAAAGTAGCGGCAGGAGGGATCCCAGGGCGAGTCACAAGAGAGAGTTGGCATGGCCCGATGAGCACGCTCGTTCCAGATTGAGAAGCGACGGGATCCACTCTTTTCCAGCAGAGGGATCAACTGGGCCAAGAACGTCAGCCCTAACCACAAACCAACCCCCATGACCAGCGCCTGCACGATTGCCCTCCTCCCCTTGCCTGTTAAAGGTATTCTCTTCCGACACAGATCAGCCTAGGCCAGCCTATTTCGGTCGAGCTAAGGCGGTGGCCAGTTTTGCAACCGTCCTGCTCAGCCGGCGAGAACCCAGCAGAAAAACCGATTAGAGTGAAATATGGACTGACCCACTCAGCCTTTGGATCCCATGACAACCTCCACCCTTGATGCTGCCGCCATCCTTGAGGCGTTGCGCCCTGTTCAAGATCCGGAGCTGCGCCGCAGCCTGGTGGAACTGAACATGATCCGGGATATTCGCGTCGAGCCTGGGCGAGTGGCCTTTACCCTGGTACTGACCACGCCGGCCTGCCCTTTGCGGGAATTCATTGTGGAGGAGTGCAAAGCTGCCATCCGCCGGTTGACCCCCATCGAAGCCATTGATGTCACGGTAACGGCGGAAACCCCCCGTTCCCCTTCCCTGCCGGATCGCCAGTCCATCCCCGGTGTGCGCAACATCATCGCCATTTCCAGCGGCAAGGGGGGCGTGGGCAAAACCTCGGTGTCGGTGAATGTGGCGGTGGCGCTGGCCCAAAGCGGGGCCCGGGTGGGGCTACTGGATGCCGACATTTACGGCCCCAATGTGCCGCTGATGTTGGGCCTGCAGGATCGGTCTCTGGTTGTGCAAAAACGGGAGGACGGCGGCGAGGATATCTTCCCCCTGGAAAATTACGGCGTCAAGATGGTGTCGATGGGCCTTTTGGTGGGGCGGGATCAGCCGGTGATCTGGCGGGGGCCGATGTTGAACGGGGTGATCCGGCAATTCCTCTATCAGGTGCAGTGGGGAGAGTTGGACTACTTGGTTGTGGATATGCCCCCCGGCACCGGCGATGCTCAGTTGACCCTGGTTCAGGCAGTGCCGCTGGCAGGAGCTGTGATCGTCACCACGCCCCAATCGGTGGCCCTGCTGGACAGCCGCAAGGGCTTGAACATGTTTCGGCAGTTGGGGGTGCCCATCCTGGGCATTGTGGAAAACATGAGCTACTTCGTCCCGCCCGACCTGCCGGATCGCCAGTACGATATTTTCGGCTCAGAAGGGGGAGAGACCACGGCCCGCGAGCTGGGGATCCCTTTGCTGGGGCGGATCCCGTTGGAGATTGCCCTGCGCCAAGGGGGAGATATGGGTACGCCTATTGTCATCGGCCAACCTGAGTCGGCTTCAGCCCGGGCCTTGAAGCAGATTGCCAAAACCTTGGCAGGCCGCGTTTCCATGTTGGCTTTGGGGGCAGGCTAGAAGCGCTCTGCTTCCACCAACGAGACCCCGAAGCTGCGTCCCCCCACCACAATCCCCTCTTGGGCTTTACCGCGCACGGTCACTGTGCTGTTCATGGCCGGCAGCCCCTTGTCGGTGATGACCCAGAGGGAGCCGCTGTTGTCTTGGATCTCATACACGCCCTGGCCGAACACTCCTATCTGGTTGACCACGCGACCGCGGATATACACATTGGTGTAGCGGGAGGGATTTTGTTCGATCTGGGCGATGGGGGTTGTGCCGATGCCCAGCCGCGCCAGTGGCCCACACCCTGCCAGGGCTAAGCTGAGGCCCAGCAGGAGCGCCAGGGATCCGCCGCGGAACGATTGGCCAAGTTGCTGTTTCATGGGTTGCTTCCACTGACGAGCACCTGCTCCCACCATAGCAAGCCGGCAGCCGATCCACGGCCAAGTTAGAACTTCTCGCCAATGCCGAAGTGCAGTTGACCTTGGCCGGCTCCGCCTTGCCCAACCGCGTAGTCGATGCGCAACGGCCCCAAGGGAGATTGGATGCGAATGCCGACCCCCAGCCCCAAACCACTGCCCGGCTTGTTGCGCACCAGGGCAGGATTGCCGGCCACGGCAGCTCCACTGCCCAAATCGGTGCCGTAGTCGGCAAAGACCACTGCCCCCACCGGGTCGAAAATGGGAAAGCGCAACTCGGCGGTTGCCGTAGCAAAGCTGCGACCGGAACCGATACCCCCCTCGAAAAAGCCCCGCACCGAGCTGCCCCCACCGATGGGGAAAGCATCGTAGGGAGCCAAGTCGCCGATGGTCGTGCCTGCTCGCACATCAAAGGCCAATACCTGCGGTCGCTCGCTGCGGGTTTCAAACAGGTTGACGGGAATGAACTGGCTGTAGCCGGCCTCGAGGCGGTTGGCATTCAAGCCATTTTGAAACAGACGTACCGACTGTTCTGTGGAGATGCGAAAGACCGAGCCCTGGCTGGGGCTGTTGGGGTTGTCGCGGGTATCGTTGATGAGGCCGAGGCGCAGGGTGGTGTAGCTGTCTTGGCCGCTCTCGCTGAAGGTAATCGGGTTGCCCAGCACATCGAAGCGCTGCTGCTCCCCGTTGCTGTTGCGAGCTTCTACAAATTGGATGCGGGTGCCCAAGCTGGCCCGCCAATTGCCCCCAATCGGGCGAGAGAAAGTCACCCCGCCACCAAGACGGTTGATGCGCACGGGATCCCCATTGGGCAGGGTGAATCCCTCATTAAAGACAAAGCTGGAGCTCTGCTGGTTGGAGATGTTGACGTTGTAGGAGGTGGGAATGTCCAGCGTGGCAATCCGCGGGTCGGTGAAGTTTAAGTCGAAGAGGGTTTCGTTGGTGCCCACCTGCACGTTGAAGCTGGCACTTTGGTTGTTGCCGCCCAAGTTTTGTTCGGAGACGTTGAGGCCGGCAAAGACCCCTGTGGCGGAGCTAACGCCGATGGTGCCGCCCAAGGTACCGGTGCGACGTTCTTCCACGTTCACCACCACCACCACCTTGTCGGGATCCTGGCCGGGGTTGAGCCCCACATTCACATCTTGAAACAGGTTGAGATTAAAAACCGCCTGCAGGTCTTCCTGGATTTGGTTGCGGTTAAACACATCCCCCGGCTTGGACTTCAGCTCGCGGGTGATGATGAAGTCGCGGGTTTTGGTGTTGCCCTGAACGCGAATGTCCTCGATCACCCCTTCGGCGATTTCCAGGGTGATGGTGCCGTCTTCAGAGGAGCGCACATCCGTCACTTTGGCCAGCACGTAACCCTTATTGGCGTACCACTGCTCGATCTCGGCCACAGCCAGTTGCAGCTCGCCGAAGTTGAGCACCCGCCCTTCCTGGTCGGCAAAGGCGGCCCGCAGCACTTCCGGATCCAGAACTTTCGCCCCTTCCGTGCGCACGGCTTTCAGGATTGGGTTGGGCTTGACCTCAAAGGTGACCCGCACCCCCAAAGGCGTATCGGAAGGCACTGCCCGCACATCGGCAAACAATCCGGTGGCAAACACGGCATTGATGTCTTCCCGCAACTGGGATCGGGTGGAAACCTCGCCGGCGCGGGTGCGGATGACGCTGTAAACCCGGTTGATCAGCTCCGGATCTTCAGTGCCCTCAACCACTACCTCCGCTACCAACACTTCTGGCTCGCCGGCAGTGGGGGGTGGGGTGGGGGAGGGCTGGGCGGGGGTGTCGCCACCGGTGCGCAGGTCGAGGGTGCCGGGCTGAGGAACCGATTGCGCCCAAGCCGGGGATCCCATCAGCAGATCGCTACGCAACGCTCCAGCGAGGGCAAAAGCGGTGCTGAGCACCATCCCGCGGGTGAGCGCTGAAGTTAGCCAAGGGCGAAGTTGCCTGGAACGATTCATGGGGATCCCTCGCACACCAAAAAGCAAGATTGCAGAGCCGGGCCAAGCTTGCGTTAAAACCCTCTGCCGCCCAGCAGCGGACAATTGCCCTGGATTATATCAATCCCCATCCACCCAGATCCGAGCGTGGCCGCGAACCGGATTGCGGACTTGGGCAGTCTGGAGTGCAAAAAGCAGCCTCCCCCGCTCAAGGCAGGCGCAGGGATCCCCTACAGCGCTGGCCGCAAGACCTCGGCTCGACTTCCTCGGCAGCTAGGTTGACTTGGAAGTTGAGGATGACGACGGTGATGGGAGCAGGAGTGGGAGGCAAAGAGCGGCTGCTCCTCCAGCCCCAACTGTCGGCGTACTGTTGTGGGGGAACGTTGGGCAGGATCAGGACGGTGTTTTGCAGGACGTTGCTTTGCAGGGTGGTGGCGTTGCCGTTCAGGATCGCCATCTGCTGGGTGTGGGAAGTCTGAGCCAGGACGGCTGGAGCAAACCCGAAGCCGAGCAGAGCTGCCACTCCGGGGAGGAGGAGTTGGGTGGACAACATCGAGGATTCTCCACAAGACGCCAGGATGCCGACACTTTAGCCTGCTTTGCCCTCCGCTGAGTTGCCGCAAAAAAAGCTACGTGATGGGGAGGGATCCCTGCTGGGGACGTACAGCCGCGCGGCCCAAACCCACAAAAAGGCCTGCAGAGAGTACTCTGTGCAGGCCCGTCTTACTTATATCGTCTCAATTGAGCTCGGAAGGAGAAACCGGCCCCCGCTCAGGAGCCGTAGGGGAAAATCAGCTCTCCGGCTCAAACACCTTCAGATCGACCACATTCCCCCCCTGGAAAGTCCAGTGGGCAAAGGTGCCGGCCACCTCCCCATTCTCATCGAAGTTGATGGATCCAGAGGCGCCGGTGTAGAAGATGTCTTCCCCTTTGCCGATCAGCTCCACCGCCTTGGCCCACTCTCCGGGCAGGATCTCGGTGCCGGGGGGATTGGCCACTTCCCGCAAAGCATCCCGAACAGCAGTGCCATCGGTGCTGCCGGCTTTCTGAATGGCCAGAGCCAGGACAAAAGCGGCATCGTAGGCGGTGTCGATGTAGGGGGTGGGGGGCAGCTCCCCGTAGGCGGCTTTGTAGGCTTCGGCAAAGATTTGGTAAGCCTTGCTATCGGTGAGGGCCTGAGGCGAAACGCCGATGGATCCCTCTAGCTTTTCGGCTCCCACCTGGGCTGCCACGTCGGGAGAGCGCATGCCATCGGTGAAGACAAAGCGGTCAAATAGTCCTTCTTCCAAAGCTTGCCGCAAAATGACCACACCGTTTTCGGGGTAGCCGATCAGCACCAATGCCTGGGGATCCCCTTCCTTCAGTTGGGTCAGCTCACTGCGATAGGAAGCCTTGCCGGGCTCGTAGGGAACCGACTTGGTGATGGTGCCGCCCCGCTTTTCAAAAGCCGTCTTAAAGCTGTCGGCCAGGCCCTGGCCGTAGTCGTTGTTAATGTAAATAATGGCCAGGCGCTCCAGCTTCTCTTCACGGGTGATCTGGGCCAGGGCTACCCCTTGATAGGCATCGGAAGGAACCGTGCGAAACAGAAAATCGTTGTCCTCCAGAGTGGTAATGGTAGGAGCGGTGGAAGCCGGGGAAATTTGCGGGATCCGATTGGGAACCGTGACCGTCGTGGCCACCGGAATGGTGATGCCGCTGCCCAAGGCGCCGATGATGCCGGCCACCTTCTCCACGGTGACCAACCGTTGAGCTGCGTCGATAGCCGGCTGAGCCGACGTCTGGTCATCCGCTTCGACCACTTGGGCAGGGGATCCCAAAATGCCACCGGCGGCGTTGATTTGGTCAATCGCCAGCTTGATCCCTTTGAGGCAGTTTTCCCCGAAGGCCTGCAGATCCCCGGTAAGAGACATCAAGGCCCCGATTTTGACCGGCCCCTGAGTGGCCTGCTGAGCCGTGCTGGGCAGCAGAGTGGTGGCAAGAGCAGCAGCCGTCAGGGCAGCCGCCGCCGCAAAGGCCCGTCGGGTGAGTTTGTTCATGGGAGACATAACCAACAACCTCCTATGAGGGAAGAGAAAGTAGAACTCAGATCCCAAAAGTCAAGCAAGTGTTGAACCGTAGCAGTCAGACGTTGGCTCACCTCAAAGCGTTCCCCACTCCCTCAAGAAAAGATGGCTCCGGGAAACAGGCGGGCCAGACTCAGGATCTCGCCCGTTCCTTGGCTGCTGTAGGGCTGGCTGCGGCCTCCAAAGGCAGTTGCCCCTGTAGGAATCCAGGAAGGATAATAGGCAAACTCGGCCATTGGGCTCATTATATTTTGAGAAATACTGAACTCATCGGTCGGCGGGGTTTTCCCAAGGCAGCGGCGTGATTGTTATCGACGACATCTCCAAGCGGTTTGGCGGCATTAGCGCGGTGGATCACTGTTCCTTCCGCATCGAAACCGGTCGGATTACGGGCTTGATCGGCCCGAATGGGGCAGGGAAGACCACGCTCTTTAACATCATCGCCGGGTTTATTCGGCCCAGCAGCGGGCGCATCTGGCTAGATGGGGAAGACATCACCGGCCTGCCCCCTCACCATCTGTTCCGTCGAGGGCTGGTGCGCACCTTTCAGATCCCGCGGGAGTTTGGCCGCATGACCGTCTTGGAGAACTTGATGGTGGTTCCCCCCAACCAGATAGGGGAAAACCTGTTCGCCACTTGGTTCGGTTGGCGGCGGGTGCAACGACAAGAACGCAACCTGCAAGCTCGGGCGGAAGAGGTTCTGGAACGGCTGAACCTGATCCATCTGCGGGATCAACTGGCCATCACCCTTTCCGGCGGGCAGAAAAAACTCCTGGAACTGGGACGTACCTTGATGACCGATGCGCGGGTGATCCTGCTGGATGAACCGGGGGCCGGCGTCAACCGCACTCTGCTGGCGGATTTGATGCGTTTTATCGAGTATCTCAACCGCGAGCGCGGCTGCACCTTCTGCATCATCGAGCACGATCTGGATCTGGTGACCCGTCTCTGCGACCACGTGGTGGTCATGGCTGCCGGCAAGGTTCTCACCCAGGGATCCATGGAGGAGATCAAACAAAACCCAGCCGTGCGGGAGGCCTATTTGGGATCTGTGGCGCTGCCACCCCAGCCCTCCCCTCTGCCTTCGGAGGGATCCCTCTCATGACCCCTTTGCTGGACATCCAAGATCTCTACAGCAGCTACCGGGGGGTGGACATCCTCAAAGGGATCCACCTGAAGGTGAACCCCGGGCAAATTGTGGTGATCATCGGCCCCAATGGAGCCGGCAAATCGACGGTGCTGAAATCCTTATTTGGCTTGGCCACCATCCGCTCAGGCCGAGTGCTGTTTCAGGGATCCGACATCACCCACCTGCCCACTGAGCAACTGGTGCAACGGGGAATCGGCTTTGTGCCCCAGACCAACAATGTCTTTCCTTCCCTCACCGTGCAAGAGAACCTGGAGATGGGGGCCTTCATCCGACGCGACAACCCTGCCGCCCAATTGGAGCGGGTTTATGAGCTGTTTCCACCCCTGAAAGAGAAACGACGCCAAGCGGCGGGATCCCTATCGGGTGGACAACGGCAGATGCTGGCCATAGGGCGAGCGTTGATGGTGGAGCCGCAGTTGTTGTTGCTGGATGAGCCGACCGCCGGCCTGTCACCGCTGTACATAGAACAGACCTTCGCCCTCCTGCAAGAGATCAACCGTCTTGGCATCAGCATCCTCATGGTGGAGCAAAATGCCAAGCAGGCCCTGAAGATGGCGGACTGGGGCTATGTCTTGTCCACGGGAGAAAACCGCTTTGAGGATACTGGCCCCAACTTGTTGAACAATCCTGAGGTGCTGGAGCTGTTCTTGGGCGGGTGAGGCCCTCACCCCCCTCCCCTCACTCAAAACAAAAGGAGAGGAGAGTCAAGCGGGACTGGCCAGTTGCTGCTTGCGCAGTTGAGCTGCTTGGTTGAGAAGAGCCTCCACAAACGTCATCGCTTCTTGGGCAGAGTGACCGGCAGTGAGTTGGGCCAGTTCTTCGCGGCGTTCCCGTTCTCCCAAAAGCTCCACCCGCACAGAAGTTCGTTTTTGGTGCACCACCTTGTGAACCCGCAGGTGGTGATCCGCCAAGGCAGCGATCAGGGGTTGGTGGGTGACGCAGAGGATCTGGTGATCTCGGGCAATGCTGTGCAGCTTGGTGGCGATGGCTTGCGCCACTTTGCCCGACACGCCGGTATCGATCTCGTCGAAAACCATGGTGGCCACCGGATCGATGCGGCTGAATACGGCTTTCAAGGCCAGCAGAAAACGGCTCATCTCGCCGCCGGAGGCGATGCTGGCCAAGGGCTGAAGAGGCTCACCCGGGTTGGGGCTAATCCAAAAACTCACCTGATCCACCCCCTCTGCCGTCGGGGGGCCGGGTTGGATCTGCACCCGGAATTGCACTGCGCTCATCCCCAGCGGGCTGAGCTCTTCTATGAGGGCCTTTTCCAGTTGACAGGCCGCTTGTTGCCGCAGTTGAGAGAGCACCTGGCAATGGCGCTCCAGGTCTTGGGCAGCTTTGTCCAGCCGCACCTGCAATTCCTCTAGGTCGGTGTTGTCTCCTCGCAGTTGGGCCAACTCCGTCTGCACCCGCTCCGCATGGGCCATCACCTCGGCCAAGGTCGGGCCGTATTTGCGGCAGGCTTGTCTGAGTTGCGCCAAGCGCCGTTCAATTTTGTTCAACCGACCGGGATCCGCCTCCAGCGTCTCGCCGTAGCGAACCAGCTCCCGCCCCACCTCCTCCACCTGAATGAGAGCGCTGCTGACCATTTCCGCCAGAGGGGCTAGGTCGGGATCCCGCTGGGTCATGGTCTGGAGCAACCGTTCTACCTGGCCCAACAGATCGGCGATGGCCGGTGAGCCGCTGTCGTTTTGATAGAGCAATTGGTGAGCTGCGTAGCTTTGCTGTTGCAGTTCCACGCGGTGGGCCAGGCGCTCCCGTTCCCGCTCCAGCTTGGCCATTTCGTCGGGATCCTCCAGGCGCAGGGCGGCCAGCTCTTGCGCTTGAAACTCCAGTAGGTCTAGCCGTTGCAGGCGCAGTTGTTGGCTTTGCTGGCGGGATTCCACCTCTGTTTTCAGATGGTTCCAGGTTTGGTAAAGGGCAGCCACTTCTGCCCGTGTTCGCAACAGCTCTTCGCCGCCAAAATCGTCCAGCCAACGGCGCTGGGTTTGCGGAGATTGGATTTGAACGGTTTGCCCCTGGGCGGTGATCTCCACCAATTTGGCCCGCAGGCTGAGCATCTGGGCTTTGTTCACCAGCACCCCATTCACCCGCAGGCGGCTGGTGAGCTTGCCGTTGCGCAACACCAGCTCGCGACTACAAACCAGGCCCTCCTCTAGGGGTTCGATTTGTTCTTGTTCTAACCAGGCTTGCAGTTCAGGATTAGGACTGAAGATCGCTTCCACCAGACCTCGTTCGCTGCCAGTTCGCAGAGCCCGAGCTGTACCTCCTAGAGCTGCATCCAGCGCATCGAGGATGATGGATTTGCCGGCCCCGGTTTCTCCGGTGAGCACGTTCAGCCCCGCTCGAAAAGGGATCTCCAATTGCTCGATCAGGGCAAAGTTCTCGATCCGCAGCAGGCGCAACATAGGGATCCCGTGGGCTCAGCGTGCCGTTGGCAGTTTTCAGGATAGGGCTTGCAGGGGTCGCTCTGTCCCACGTTAGCGTACCCACCATCCCTCGGTAGACGGGTACTGTTAGCGCAGCGGTGCGGAGCACTACCCGTTCTGGTTTGGGGATCGGAAATTGGCAGCCCGGCTCAGCCGGCCAGGGGGTAGCGCTCCATCAGGTAGCAGAGGCAGTCTTGGCGGATGATGCGGCTGTTGAGGGTGAGCATGCCCGGCATGATGGGCACGCTGGTGCGAATTTCTCCGTTGCAGGCATAGAAAAAGCGATCCGCCACATTTTGGCCCTGCTCGTCTTGCACCTCCAGGTGGAAGCCGTTGTTCGTCCAGCCAATGGGGGTGTGGGGGGGAAGCTCCCGAAAATTGAGGAGATCCAAATCCGGCGGGAAGCGGATGTGGGAGGGGGATCCCTCTTGGTTGCCATCCTCTTCCCCAAAGCTGAAGCTCACCTGATCCGGGATTTTGACAATGGCGACGCTGTGGAACAGGTCGATATCTTGGCGGAAGACAGGGCGCTGCGGGATCGCCGACAGGTGAAGGCAGGCTTCCAAGAATTCGTAGGCATGCTGGGTGCCGTGGGGTTGATCCGGCTTGCCACACTCCAGGGTCACCGCCGGGCAGAAGCGCCCGAAGGCCATGCTCTGCACCCCTTCTGGCTTGGTGAAATAGAGGACGGTGCGCCCAAACAAGGTGGCCAGGTGCAGGGTAGGGGCATCCAGGTGATTGACACAGGCGTAGTGGGGGTTGGTGCCCGTGTTGTTGTGGATATCGACGCTGGCAAAAACGCCCCGCTGCTGCATTTGCTGCAGGACGGCCTGGGCCATGGCATGTTCGGGGGTGGAGCCGGAGCCCCAAATGCGGTTGTAGTCGGGTTGGCCGTCCAGCCGCCGTTGTCCTTGACGGGCTGCCTGAACATTGCCGATGAAGAGGGAAAGGGAGCGGGGCAATTCCCGTTCGCGGCAGCGGTGCAGAGGACTGTAGCGGCGGAGAAGCTGTCGCACCGCCTGCCAGCCGGTGGTTTCGTTGCCGTGCAGCAGGACGGACACAAACAGGGCGGGATCCCGTCGTCCCGGCAGATGGATGAGGGTTGGCCCACCCAATCGGTCGTAAAGCTGATGGGCCTCTAGATCCAGCAGTTGATCCGGTAGATGATCGAGAACGGTGAGCATACTGTTTGGGCTAAGAGGCTCGACTCAAACTTCTGGCTTCTGGCCTCTCTCCCTGGGGTAGGAGGGAGCAGAAGTCCAACGAAGTCCTTGGTCGCGAATGAACCGTTTCGCTGCGGTAGCTCGGGTCGCAACAAGGCCATCTGAGAGAGAGTTTGCCCACTCGAGATGCGGGCCAGGGATCCGTCCTGCCGCCGCGGTGGCCCACCGCTGGTACAACCGGCTGTGGAGAGAGCCCTAGCTGAGATCCCAGGTGTGTACCGGTTGGCCTTGCCGCTGCTGTTCCCAGTAGGCACAGGTTAATTGTTGCATATCTTTACCATGCCGGGCGACATAGCGGCGCTGCCAGGTGGCCCCATTCTGCCCCGACTCGACGCGGGCGCGGAGAATGCCCAGATACACTTGGATATCCTGTTGGGCCAAGTTCAGTTGGGCCAGCCCTCCCTCGGCCAGGGGGAGCAGCTCTTGCAAAAGCAATTGGCGCAGGGATCCCTGCCAACCCTTGAGCCAAGTGATGGGGGCCTCCAGACCCCAGCGGGCCGCCGTGTAGAAATTGGCGCGGCACTGGGCAAAGCTCAGCTCCTGCTCGGGGGGGACGGGCTGGGATCCCAAGGCTTGCACCAGACCAAAGTAGAAGGCCGCATTGGCGATCATATCGGGTAGGGTTGGGCCTGCCGCCGCCACCCGCTGTTCGATGCGCAGATGGGGAACCGGATCCAAGCCGATCAGGGGTCGGTTCCAGCGCCAGATGGTGCCGTTGTGGAGGCGCAGATGGGCCAGCTCCCAGGGAGAGGCGGCCAACGTTTGCGGCAGCACCACCGGGTAGCGATGCACATTTTCCCAAAACAGCTCCATCAGGGACTCTTGCACATAGCCTTGCCCAAAGGTGACGCGAGGTTGGTGGGTGGGGGCAAGGGGGGGTGGCCCATCTAGGGCCTGCTCGAACAAAGGGATGCGGGTTTCTGCCCACAGGTTGTGCCCGAATAGGTAGGGAGAATTGGCCGCCAGCGCCACCAAGGGGGCTGACACGAGCAGGGAAGCGTTGAAGTAACGGGCCGCCTGTTGGGGGGATACCTGCAGATGGATTTGAAAGGAGGTGGTGGCTGCCTCCAGCATGATGTCCGGGTGGGTAACCCGCAACCGCCCAGCCGGTCCTTCGATATCTAGCCCCAGGGAAGGGATCCCTGGGGATTGCTCGCGCCGGTGCAAGTTCAGGATTTGCTCATTGAGGGCCAGGTAACGCTTGCGGGGGGAGATCATCTCCAAGGTCAGTTGCTTTTGCTGCACCGTGGGCAAAATCCCGATCATCATCAACCCCGCCTGCAAGTGTTCGGCCACCCGGCAACAGCGATCCCACGTTTGGCCCAGCTCTTGCTGAAACTGCCGCAGAGCCAAGCCGGTCAAAACTTGGGGCCGGCTGTTGATCTCCACGTTAAACTGGGCCAGTTCCGGCACCACCAGCGGATCGTTCACCGCTTCCAGGTAGGCTGAGTTGATCGGGGCCGGATCTCCCTGAGGGGTCACCAGCCATGCCTCCAGCTCAAACCCGCCCACCGGGGATCCCTGGGCAAAGGGCTGACAAGCCGGATCCAGCCCCGGCGCACCGGCCAACCAGCGCTCCAGCAAATCCGTCTCTTGCCGGAGTTGAGCGGCGAACTTGGCAAAGTCTTCGGCGCCAAAGCTGAGGCAGGCAATCTCCTGGCCCATCGAGAGAACTCCGCAGAGGGCATGACACCACTGTACTGTCCTTCTCAGGGTCTTCAGCTCTCCAGGAGAAAAATATGGGCAGGCATCGTCCAGGGATCCAACTTGATGTAGTTGGTGGATCCCTGCCAGGAATACTGCTGGCCGTCCAACAGATCGGTCAGCTTAAAGGTTTGCCAATGCTCCAAATCCAGAGCCCCCAAGTTGAGGGTGACCCAGCCGGACTGAATGTGGAAAGGATCCAAATTCACTGCCACCAAAATGCGGTTATCGCCACTGAAGGTGCGCTTGGAATAGCAAATCAGGGCCTCGTTGTCGGTGGGATGAAACACCAAGCTCCAGTCGCTCTGCAGGGCCGGGTTTTGTCGCCGGATCCGGTTCACCTGCTGGATCAAAGGCCGCAAGTTATCCGGGGCATCCAGATCCCAGTGGCGGATTTGATATTTTTCCGAGTCCAGATATTCTTCGCTGCCGGGACGGAGCGGGCGGTTTTCGCAGAGTTCAAAAGCCGGGCCATAGATGCCGTAGCTAGCCCCGAGGGTAGCCGCGAGGATCAAACGCAGCATAAAAGCCGGGCGACCCCCCTTTTGCAAAAACTCGTTCAAAATATCGGGCGTATTGGGCCACAGGTTGGGGCGATAGTACTCCCGCATTGAGCTTTGGGTGAGCTCGGTGAAATACTCGGTCAGGCCCCACTTGTCGTTGCGCCAAGTGAAATAGGTGTAGGACTGGGTAAAGCCCAGCTTGGCCAGCGATTTCATCAGTTTTGGGCGAGTGAACGCTTCGGACAGAAAGATCGTCTCCGGGTGCTTGGCTTTGATCTGACCAATACACCACTCCCAAAAGCCGAATGCCTTGGTGTGGGGGTTATCCACCCGGAAGATCTTGACCCCCTGGTCAATCCAGTATTCGATCACACCTTTCAATTCTTCCCAAAGGGCTTGCCAGTTTTCTGTTTCAAAGTTGAGGGGATAGATATCCTGATACTTTTTGGGCGGGTTCTCCGCATATTGAATGCTGCCATCGGGCCGCTTTTTAAACCATTCCGGGTGCTCTTTTACATAGGGGTGATCCGGAGAGCATTGAAAGGCAATATCCAGGGCGATGTCGATGTGGAACCGTTTGGCTTCCGCCACCAGATGATGAAAGTCGGCCAGGGATCCCAATTGGGGGTGAATGGCTTTGTGCCCGCCTTCCAGCCCGCCGATGGCCCAGGGAGAACCCACGTCCTCTGGCTCGGCGGTCATGGCATTGTTCTTGCCCTTGCGAAAGGTGCGCCCAATGGGATGGATGGGGGGCAGGTAAAGCACATCAAAGCCCATTTCCGCAATCAGCGGCAGCCGCGCGACCACATCTCGGAAGGTGCCGTGGGTGTGTTCGTTGGGGCCACAGGAGCGGGGAAACAGCTCGTACCAGGCACTGAAGCGGGCTTTGACCGGATCCACCCAAACCCGCCGCTCTGGGTAGGTGCTGACAAAAGGGCGCTCGCCGTAAACCTGCATCAGGGATCCCAACGTGGGGGATAGGGCTGCTTCTATGGCGGGATCCCCCCCTTGGCGGAGTGTTTGGGCGTAGTTGCGCAGCTTTGCCTGCAGAGAGTGCTCCGCGCCGCCACCGCGATCGCCGCTTTGCTGTTGGGCGGCCCGCTCGATCAGCTTGGCCCCGATCAGCAGCTCCACAGAAACATCCTGCTCGGCCTCCACCCGCTTGTACAGATCCTGCTGCCAGGTTTTGAAGGGATCCACCCAGGCCAAAATCCGGTAAGAAGCTTGGCCGATCTGAGTGACCTGAAATTGGGCCCGCCAGCGGTCGTTGCCGATGGGATCCATGAAGATCTCCTGCCAACCCTCTGCACCGGCCTCGCGAAAACAGAGCACCGCCGAGAGCTGATCGTGGCCGTCGGCGAAGATGTCCGCTTCCACCACCACATACTCTCCCACCGTCCGCTTGATGGCGTAGCGCCCGCCGTCGATTTCCGGTGTCACCGCCTCGATGATGACGCGCTGCCGACCCTCTACTGGCCACATAGGATCCACCCTCTGTTTGTCTCCTGCCTGTTCGCAGACTGGCTACTCTCCACCCTCTGGTCAGGAAGGCTTGTCCGCCCCCCACGATACCCAGTTATTCAAGACTCCGTCCCGCCGGCGCGACTAGCCAGCCGTTACCGATACATCTTCAATGCGCAGAGCAGGAAAAGCCGTGCTGCCGTTGAAAACGGTCACCTCTTGTGAGATGGCGGAGATATTACGCAAACAATCGTAGAGATTGCCGGCAATGGTGGTCTCCAGGATGGGGCGTTTTTCGCCGCCTTTGACCAAGAAGCCCCCTTTCACCACCCCGGAAAAGTCGCCGGTGATGGGGTTGCTGCTGCCGGAAAGACGGGTGACAATAATGCCCCGCTCCATGGCATACAGCTCAGACAGGGGGGTTGTCCCCGGCGCCACTCTCAAACAAGCTGGCCCCACCCCCGGCAGGCTGCCCGCCCCCCCTGTGGCATGGCCGTTGGACGGGATCCCGGCAGCGCGAGCTTCGTAGCTGTTGTACATGAAGTTGCAGAGGATCCCTTCGTGAACCAAGGGGGTGATTTGGCGAGGGATCCCTTCGCGGTCGAAGGGCTCAATGGGGTAGCCGGGCAGGCCCAGGCCTTCAGAAACCACGGTGAGCAACGGGCTGGCGATCCGGGATCCCATTTTTTGCGCCAGAGGGCTTTTGCCTTTGCGCACCGCATCTGCCCCCAAGACAAAGAGGAGATCCCCCAGGAAGTCCTCCACCACATCTGGAGGGAGAATGATAGGGCCGCGAAAGCTCTCCCCTTCGGTAGCCCCCAGCGCCCCCACACATTTTTGGACAAAGCGATCAAAAGCCCGCTCCAGCGTTGGGATGAGATCGGCCCGCTTCTGGACGCTGTCGCCGTCGTAGGCAAAGCTGCCCACCTCGTCCCCATCAATGGCCATGCCAAAGAGGGAGCCCCCCGCTTCCACGCTGTGATGGTTGGCGCGGATGCCGGTGGAAGAGGCGATAGCCAGGGTCTCTTCCTCAACGCTGAGGGAGCCGCTGTCGATGGTGATGCGAGGGTCTTTGGATCGCACCCACTCCAGCAATTGGGATCCCAACTGGGTCAGGGTGGCGGCATCCAGTTCCAGCAGGCCTGGGTCGAGGGCAAAGGGCACCTGGGGCAGAGGTTGGGGCTCCGGCAGCCCGTTCAGGGGATCCGCCGGCGAAGCCTTGGCCATGGCTACAGCCTCAGCCGCCGTCTCGGCCAGCTCTTCCGGGCGGTTGGAGGTGGCAAAGCCCAGCCTGCCGCCACAGAAAACCCGAATGCCGAACAGGGTCTCGCTGCTGCTGCGGGCCAGGTTCAGGTCGTTTTTTTCAAACGTGACTTCCGTTTCCCGGCCTGAGTTGGCAAACACTTCTGCCTGGTCGGCTCCAGCAGCCAATGCCTTGTGTACACCCTGTTCACAAAGATCCAGCAGGTTTTCCGGGGAAATGATGGAGCTGGGCATAAAAGTGAGATGGCAAGAGGACAGTCCTATTATCGGCTATGGCTCAGGGATGCCTTTCCCAGCCCCCTGCGGCCCATGGGATCCCAGCACCAACCCCTTCGTCCAACAACGTCACTCTGGTGCGCACCTTCCGGCCCGCTCCCCCTGGGCAACAATCAGCAGAGAGCTACCCACAGGGATTCCACCCTGCAGCAGCAAACAAAGGGGCTGAGATCAAAAGGGATCCCTCGTGGCGCTTTGACCCCACTTGCCGCTTGTCCTTAGCGGCCTGCCGGGTGCAGGAACCCTAGAATGGAAGTTAAGCCTACTTGCCGTGAGTGCCCATGAGCCTTTTGCCCACTTCCGCTGCTCCCCTAGCCATTGCTCCGACAGCAGCCAAGCCAAGGCGACTGGACTTCGAGGTGGTGATTGCCGGAGCTGGGATGGTGGGATCCACCTTGGCAGCCGCTTTGGGTCAGGCCGGAATCCGTGTTGGGCTGATCGAGGGGCGGGATCTCTCGCAGGGGGTGGGGCCCGATGGCCGAGCCAGCGCTTTGGCTCTGGGGACAGCCCGCATTCTGCAGCGAATTGGGGTGTGGCCCCTCATGGAAGCCTGGGGAGTTTCTCCCATTCACCGCATTCAGGTCTCTGATGGGGAAAGCCCCTGGATGGCTCAGTTGTGCCGCGAAACGCTCCAAGCGCCGGCGCTGGGCTACGTCGTGGAAAATCAAATTACCCAAAAAGCTCTGTTGCAGCGCATTCGCGAGTGCCCTTCGGTAACCCTTTTCAGCCCTGCTCAGGCGCAAAGTTTCTCCCCTGCAGCAGATCACATTCGGGTAGAGCTGGCCCAGGAGGGATCCCGGCAAACTCTGCGAGCTGCTTTGCTGGTGATTGCAGATGGGGCCCGTTCGCGGCTGCGGGAACAGGCTGGGATCCCGTTATCCCGCTGGGGCTATGGACAGGTGTGCATCGTTTCCACCCTCACCCATGAGCATCCTCACCGGCAGGTGGCCTACGAGCGCTTTCAGGTCAGCGGTCCCTTCGCCATTTTGCCCACCTCCGATCCCCATCGCAGTTGCGTCGTCTGGACAGTGCGCCAAGCGGATCGAGATCGGCTGATGGGCTTGTCTGAGGCTGAGTTTTTGCAGGCCATCCGGCCCTGCTTTGGATCCCAGTTGGGAGCCTTGCTGGCGGCCTCTCCCAGAGCCTGTTATGAGCCACAGCGGGCCCATGCCCAAACCTACATCGGATCCCGGCTAGCTTTGGTGGGGGATGCTGCTCACACCACCCATCCGCTGGGGGGGCAGGGGGCCAACCTGGGCATGCGGGACGTGGCAGCTTTGGCCACCCTGTTAATCGAAGCCAAACTGACAGGCCAGGATCCCGGCGATCCGGCTTTGCTACAAGCCTACGAGCGCTGTCGCCGCCCAGAAAATGCGCTGGTTCTTTTCGCAACCGATGCTGCCAATCGCCTCTTTTCCAACCGAAGCTGGCCGTTGCTGGTCTTGCGTCGCCTGGGCCTGTGGGGACTGGAGGTTTTGCCGCTGCTCAAGCCTGCCTTGATGCGCCAAGCGATGGGGATCCGCCCCCACCAACCCCAACTGCAGCAGCTCCCTTTCCCTGCACCCCCGGAACCTCTGGCTACGCCTGTCTAGATCCGGCCAAACTGTTGAGAGCTGGGCCCAGATCCTCGCCCGCCGCCTTTGTCCCCAGCAGACCAAGCGCTCCACAGGGATCAAGGCTGCTCCAGGGGTAAGTCTGAAAACAGCAATGGGGCAATATTGGCCGCCTGGTTGATGGGGATCTCGTCGTTGACGGCATACTGATAAAACTGATCCAAGCGCCGACACAAACCTTCTGAGGTCAAAGCCTGCACATTGGAGCTGATGATATAGCTTTGGGAAGGAGAGGCGCGAAACGCTTGAAAGGCTTTGCGACAAAAGTCCTGCTTGGCCTCCGGGTCTGCTTGTCGCCACTCTGGCCCCGTAAGTTTGCCGGACAAAGTGGGGCCGGTTGCCGCTCCCAAGGGCAGGCCTGTTCCCAAGATTAGGCCAGCCAGGATCAGAAACAGAAGGCCCCCCTTCAAGACTGCCTGCCAGAAAGAGAACTGAAGCCGTTGCCGGTGCTGCTCCATGGTTGGATAGGCTGGAGTGGAAAGGGATCCCCTCGATCATACCGATCACACATACCGATCACAGGAGGATCTGAGGGAAACTCAGGATCTCGGCTGGCTTTGCCGCTCCCCTCGATCCCCGCTGCCGTCCTCAGGAATGGCCGGAAAGCTGGGTCCCTTTCATCCCTTACCCGCTTGCACCCTCCGTCCCGTGGCTCGCAACAAACCCCGTCGGAAACAGCCTTTCCCGCACCTCCTCGGCTCCAAATGGACTTCCGTTCAGCCTGTTCTAGGTTGGCGACATTTTCAGGTCACCGCTCGCCAACAAGGGGAAGGAGGGCTGGTGTTTGCCGAGCTCAGAGCCGTCTGCGATCCCCAGGTGCGCCTCTGGGTCAACGCGGCCACCCTGAAGAACCGGGATCTTTGGCAGCCGGGCTGGACGCCTCTCGAAGACGGGATCCCCTGTGGGCGGCAGGATCCCCTTCTGGACAGGGCTGGGGGATAGTTTCTCTCAAGCTGGGGCTCAGGGATCGATTAGGATCATCTCTCTAGTGTGGTGTTTTAATTCGGAAGCTTGAGGAGAAGAAAGCGGGATGGCCAGATGTGACGTTTGCGGAAAAGATCTTATCTTAGCTACAGCGATTATCAGTGGGCCAAGCGCTGCGCCAATCCCTACGGGAAGTCTCACCTCATCTGCTTCGACTGCTACAGTGGTTCGTCTTGTCCCATCTGCTATTCCCCTCTGGAGCCGGCAGAATAGAAAGAGGCGTTCTCAAAAGCTGCTTGTCGGTTACTCGACTCCCATCCCCCTAGCTCCTCGGAGGGGGCGATGGTCGACAAGGGTCTCGATGGTTTTCCCAAGGGAGCCGGAAAAGTGCGCATTGGCCAGGGCTACGACATCCACCGCCTCGTCGAGGGGCGCCCCCTGATCCTGGGCGGGATCCGGATCCCCTACGAAAAGGGGCTATTGGGCCATAGCGACGCCGATGTCCTCACCCACGCCATCATGGATGCTCTCCTGGGGGCTGCCGCTCTGCGGGATATTGGCTACTACTTCCCCCCTGAAGAAGAGCGTTGGAAAGGGGCAGATAGCATCCTTTTACTACAGCAAGTGGTGCAGCTGGTGGGCCAAGAGGGCTGGTGCGTTGCCAATGTAGACAGTGTGGTGGTGGCGGAGCAGCCGAAGCTCAAACCTCACATCCCCGCCATGCAAGCCCGTCTAGCCGAGGCAATGCAGATCTCCCCTAAGCAAGTGGGGGTAAAGGCCACCACCAACGAAAAGCTGGGCCCCGTCGGCCAGGGAGAGGCCATTGCTGCCTTCGCCGTAGCTCTGTTGCTGGAGTGCTAACCTTCCCAGCAGAGTCTGAAAAGAACCTGGTCACCCCACTGCCTGAGCTGCCAAACTGGCAAGCAATCGCTCCCTCAAAAACGCAGAATCTGCCCAAGTCGCAGTCAAACCACCCATTACCTGGATCCCCAATTTTCCCTCTGGGAAAGGGGCCGGGAGGGGGGCTACTCCTCTAGGAGAAGGGCTGGGGGTGAGGGCCTCAGCAGCGCGGAGCGCTTGGGCCACAGGGCGCGGGATGCGGGCGAGCCGTCCCAAACTTGCTTGGAACAACGACTTGGCAAAAGAAATGGCGGGCCAAAACAACACCTCGGCAAACCGACTTAGGAGGAACCTTTTTGTCTCTCTACTAGGGATCCTCCTGCTCTGGCTTGGTGCCTGTGCTGCCCCTGCCCGCCCGCCCCATTTGATCGCCACGGTGACTTCGGATCCCAAAACCTTCAACACCTATTTGGCCGCCGAAAGCTCCAGCCGCGACGCCATCGCCTACCTGGAGGCGGGCTTGGTCACCTTGGATGAGGATACCCTCTTGCCCAAACCGGAGCTGGCGGAAGGCTGGGAAGTGTCTGAGGACGGCTTGCGCTATGTCTTTACCTTGCGGGAAGGGCTGCGCTGGTCGGATGGAGAGCCTCTGACAGCAGCAGATGTGGACTTTACCTTCAACCGCATCATCTTCAACGAGCGGATCCCGACTTCTGCGCGGGATGTGAAGCGAATTGGAGAAGCCGGAGCATTGCCTCAGGTGCGGGCGCTGGACGAGCGGCGGATTGAGTTCGTCTTGCCGGAGCCCTTCGCTCCCTTTCTGCTGCAGGCCGGATCCCCTATTTTGCCCAAGCACATCCTCGAGCCCACTGTCGAGCAGTTGGACAGCCGGGGCAACCCCCTTTTCTTGCAAACCTGGGGTATCGACACGCCGGTGCAGCAATTGGTGGGGGCTGGCCCCTATGTCATGCAGGAATACACCCCTGGCCAACGGCTGGTGTACCGGCCCAATCCCTACTACTGGAAGGGGGAAGGGATCCCACGCATTGAACGGGTAATCCTGCGCATTGTGGACTCAGAGGACACCGCGCTGCTGCAGTTTCGCTCCGGCGAGACCGACGTGTTTTCGGTGCGGGGGAGAGATTTTCAGCTCTTGAAGCGGGAAGAAGAACGGGATCAGTTCACCATCTACAATCTCGGCCAGACATTGAACAACAGTTTCTTTGCCTTCAACCTCAGCCGCGCCCGTAACCCCCAGACCGGGCGGCCTTTTGTGGATCCCGTCAAAAGCCGCTGGTTTAACGATTTGAACTTCCGCCGGGCGGTGGCCCACGCCATGAACCGGCAGTTTTACGTCGATAGCGTCCTGCAAGGGTTGGGCCAGATCCAGCACTCGGTCTTCTCCCCCGCCAGCCCTTTCTACCTCAGCCCCGAAGAGGGCTTGCCCACCTACGACTACAACCCTGAAAAAGCGCGGCAACTGCTCCTCGATGCCGGATACACCTATGATGCGGAGGGCCACCTGCGGGATTCCGAGGGCAACCGCGTCCGTTTCACCTTGCTCACCAACGCCGGCAACAATCAGCGAGAGGCCACCGGCGCGTTGATCAAAGCCGACCTGGAGCGGATCGGCATCACCGTCGATTTTACTCCCATCGCCTTCAACACCCTGGTGCAGCGCACCGATAGGCGCGATTGGGAAACCCTGTTGCTGGGCTTTGGCGGCGGCGGTACCGAACCCAACAACGGCTCCAACATCTGGCGCAGCGATGGCCGTTTGCACCTCTTCAATCTGGGAGATTTGCCCGGCAACCCGGCAGAAGGGGTTGAGGTCAGCGATTGGGAACGGGAGATCGACCGCATCTTTATCGAAGGGGTGCGGGAACTGGAGTTTGAGAAGCGCAAAGCCCTCTACGACCGGTTTCAAATCATCATTCAGGAACAACTGCCCCAAATCGGCACTTTTAACCCCCTGGTTCTCTCGGCCCTGCGCAACCGCATTCAAGGGGTGGATCCCCGACCTATTCTGGGGCCCTTGTGGAATTTAGATCAGCTCTACATTCAAGAGTAGGGCTTCTGATGTGGGATGAGCCGTTTGAACCGTTGAGCTGTGTCCCTATCGCCACATTTGGCAGGTGAAACTCAGTTGTAGGTTGTGTTGTGGACGTCTTGGATTTTGCAATTATTTCACCGTCAATTCCACGTCCCCCACACTCCTGAGGACGGTGATCCCCACCCCTCCTGACTGCAGATAGAGACCGATGTCCAGGGATCCCTGGCCCACCTGCACATTCTCAAGAATGACATGGGGCAGCCACAGGGGCAGAGTGGGCTTGGTCAAATGCACCCGTTGAGCCAGCCCGTCGATCTCCAGCCCCAGACAAGCCTGCAGCAGCAAAAACACACTGGCCGCCGCCCAAGACTGGGGCAGACAGGCCACCGGATAAAGGGTGGGGCCCTCCCGCTGTCGCCGCCGAAAGCCACAAAACAGCTCAGGCAGCCGCTTCAGCTCCAGAAACTGGCTGGCATCGAACAGCGCTGTCAAGACCCGCACCGCTTCGCCCTTGAAGCCATAGCGAGATAAGCCTGCTGCAATCAAGGCGTTGTCGTGGGGCCAGATGGAGCCGTTGTGGTAGGACATGGGGTTGTAGCGGCCCTCTCCCTCCGGCACCGTGCGGATCCCCCAGCCGCTGAAGAAAGCTGGCTCCAGCAGTTGCCGGGCAATGCAGGCAGCATGCTCGGGATGGGCGATCCCCGAAAACAGACAGTGGCCCATGTTGGAGCTGCGCACCCGGCAAGGTTGCTTCTGGCCATCCAAAGCCAGGGCATAGCCCCCCAACTCTTCGCACCAGAAGTGATCCCAAAACTGCTGCTGCAGCTCTTCCGCTTGTTGCCGCAACTGGGCAGCTTGCTCTTGCCGCCCCAGCAGCTCGGCCATCTCTGCTGCCAACTGCTTAGCTTCGTAGGCATAGCCCTGCACCTCGCACAAGGCCAGAGGTGGCTCTGCCAAAGATCCGTCCGGGTAGAAGATGGCATCTTCAGAATCTTTCCAGCCCTGGTTGCGCAGGCCCCGCCGCGCCTTGCCGGCATACTCCAAAAAGCCGTCCCCGTCCGCATCCCCGTAAGTGTCCATCCAGTGCAGGGCTGCTTCGATGTTTGGCCAGAGCTGCCGCAACAGCTCTAGATCGCCGCTGCGGCGCACGTAGCGCCCTGCTAGCACCACAAACAAAGGGGTGGAGTCAATGCTGCCGAAATAATTGCCAAAGGGGATCTCGCGCGTCTTGGCCATCTCGCTGGAGCGCTGCTCATGCAGGATCTTGCCAGGCTCCGCATCGCGGCTGGGATCCAGCTCCTGGGCCTGATGGGCCGCCAGATACAGCAGCACCCCCCGCGCCAAGTCTGGAAACCACCAGAGAGTGGCCAGGGCGGTGATCAGGGCGTCGCGCCCGAAGACCGTGGTAAACCAAGGCACCCCCGCATAGGGATAAAGCCCGTAGGGAGTGCGGGTGAGCATCATCAGCAGATCATCCCGTGAGGCGTTGAGCCAATCGTTAAACTGAGCATTGCCGGTGTCGATCCGGTGGGCTTGCGCCCGCAAGGAAGCCCTTTGCTCCCGCTCCGCCTGCAGAGCCTCCTGGTAGGTCAAAGGGGCAATCTCCTCCCCGCCGTAGCTGCAGATCACCCTCAGCTCCAAATCCCGTTCCTCCTGCGGGGCCAAAGGCACCCACCACTGCGCCAGCTTCTCCGACACTAGCTCCGGCGCCGGCAAAAATTGCAACTGGGTTTGCCGCTCCACTCCATCCAAGCCGCGGTAGCGGAGAACCACTCCCTCAGGGTTCACCTGGGCCGGCAGCACTTGACCCCGCTGGGCCCGTCGGATGCCCCGGATCTCAAAAATATCGGCAAAGTCCGCCTCAAAGCGCAGGGTAATCGGCACGCGAAACGGCTCCGAGCCGTAGTTGTGAATGCGAATGCGCTCGTAGGCTACGTTGTTCCACAGAAAAGTAGTCCGTAGAACATGCAGGGTATCTTGACCGATAAACTGCCCCTCTGAGGTGGTGAACTCCGGGTTGGTCAGATCCACCGCCAAAATATCTTTGTCTTCCCGCACCTCTGAGCTGAGCAGCAGGAACTGCTTTCCCTGCAAGTCCAACACCCAGCGGGACAAAAAGCGGGTGTCGTCCCGGAAGAGGCCATGATCCCGGATGCCGAGGGGGCGCATGTTCCCTCGCCGGTCAAAGATGGCAAAGCAGTTGTCATGCTTGAGAACATGAGAGCGTGCCTCCACCCAAGAGGCGCTGGCCCGGATGTAGTACTGATCTTGAATTTGGATGATGTCTTCTGCCATCTCGGTCTTCTCGATCCCTATCCAGCCGGTCTCCTACGCGAACAGCTTACTGCTATCGGTCCACTCAAAGGAGGCGAAGAAGCAGGGGCCCCCCGATGCAGCCCAGCAGCCCTAGCTGCTACTTGGCCCATCTAAGCCTTATTAAGCTGCCTTCTTCGCGACATCTCCTGCCGCTCGTTCACCAGTTGGCGGTAGAGAGCCTCGTAGTCCGACACCATTCTTTCCACGCTGAACCGCTCCTCAAACACCTGCCGCACCCCGGCTCGGCTCAGGGATCCCACCTTCTCCACAGCCTCCACTGCTTCCTCCACCGAGTCGACAATAAAGCCGGAGCGCCTGTCGGCCATTACCTCGGGTACTGAGCCAAAACGGGTGGCAATTACCGGCGTGCCACAGGCCATCGCTTCAATCATCACCAGCCCAAAGGGCTCCGGCCAGCGGATGGGAAACAGCACTGCATAGGCTTTGCCCAGGAACTCACTTTTCTCCTGCTCAGTAATTTCTCCCATGAGCTCCACGTTGGGATGGCGGCGGGCCAAGGGTTCAATTTGAGACTCATAGTACTGCCGATCCACAGGGTCGATTTTGATGGAAGCCTTGAGGGGCATCCCAGCCCGGACGGCAATTTCAATAGCCGTATCCAGCCCTTTCTCCGGCGAGACCCGACCCAAAAAGGCCAGATAATCCCCTGTTTCCGGGTAAAAAGAGTGGAGATCCAGAGGCAAGCCATGATAAACCGTCCCCAGCCATCGCGCCTGGGGCAAAGGCAGCCGCTGGGCATTGGAGATGGAAACTACCGGAATATCCTGAAACTCGGTGTAGAGGGGCTGAAGCTCCGGAATATCCAGCCGCCCATGCAGGGTGGCCAGAAAAGAAACCTGGGGGTGGCGACGGGCCAGGGCATAGGGATAGTAGTCGATGTGGCCGTGGATAATGTCAAACTCGTCGGCCATCTGAAAGGCTTTCTCCACCATCAAAATATGAGGAGCCACCGTGTCGATAGCCGTGGGATCCAAACGCAAAGCCCGCTCCCGAAAGGGGATTAGACGCGCTTGGGTTTGGGAGTCGCCGCTGGCGAACAACGTCACCTCATGCCCCCGCCGCACCAGCTCTTCGGTGAGCCAAGACACAACTCGCTCGGTGCCGCCGTAGAGCTTGGGGGGCACACTCTCATGCAAAGGGGCAATCTGAGCAATGCGCATAGCCATCCTCCACACCAAATCATCACCGCTCAGGGCTGTCTGCCAGACCGGGCTCACTGGCATTTCCGGCTGCTCCTAGGGAGAGCTTCTCACCCACGCCATGAGCTGCAACGTTCTTCAAGGGCAAAGCCAGGCCCAACCTTTATCGTAGCCAGCCAAGCCTGTTGGATGGGTCTTGTCGGAAAGCGTCTCATTTTCTGGCCTGACAGTTTTTGTCCAGAGGGGAAGGGGCTACACCTCACCGGCGCGTTCGCGCAAGCGTCGCGTAGCGATAACGAGCTATGCCCAGTTGCTGCCGGGGAGGCTGCTGGAGCCGGCCATAATGGGGAAACGCCATCCTAGCTGTGGCGGACATCCTTTGCGAGAGCTTGCCTGCATCCATGCTGGAGCACGACATCGTCATCATTGGGGGAGGGCTGGCCGGTTGCCGAGCGGCTTTGGAAGCTATGCGACGGGATCCCAACCTCGACCTGGCCTTGGTATCCAAAACCCATCCCATTCGCAGCCACTCGGTAGCAGCCCAAGGGGGCATTGCCGCCGCCTTACAAAATGTCGATCCGCAAGATTCCTGGGAAGCCCACGCCTTCGATACCGTCAAGGGATCCGATTACCTAGCGGATCAAGATGCGGTGGAGATTCTGGCCCGGGAAGCTCCTGAAGTGATCATCGACCTAGAACACTTGGGGGTCTTGTTCTCCCGCCTGCCGGATGGCCGCATTGCCCAGCGGGCCTTTGGGGGACACAGCCACCCGCGCACCTGTTATGCCGCCGACAAAACCGGGCACGCCATTTTGCACGAGTTGGTGAGCAACCTCAAGCGTTTTGGGGTCAAGCTCTACAGCGAATGGTATGTGCTGGATCTGATCCTGGAGGACAACCAAGCCCAGGGCGTGGTGATGTTGGAGCAGGCCAGCGGGCGGCTGGAGGTGGTGCGGGCCAAGGCGGTTATGTTGGCTACAGGCGGCTATGGGCGCATCTACAACTCCACGTCCAACGACTTTGCTTCCACCGGCGATGGCATGGCGATGGTGGCGCGGGCCGGCCTGCCTCTGCAAGATATGGAGTTTGTGCAGTTTCATCCCACGGGCCTGTATCCGGTGGGGGTGTTGATCTCAGAGGCGGTGCGCGGGGAGGGGGCCTATCTGATCAATGGGAAGGGGGAGCGCTTTATGGCCGCCTATGCCCCCAGCCAGATGGAGTTGGCCCCACGGGATATCACGTCGCGGGCAATTGTCACGGAGGTGCGGGCCGGGCGCGGTATTGACGGCAAAGATTTTGTCTACTTAGACCTGCGGCATCTGGGGGCAGAAAAGATCCACACTCGGCTGCCCTTCTGTTGGGAGGAGGCCCATCGCCACTTGGGCATCGATGCGGTTGTCGATCCCATTCCGGTGCGACCGACGGTGCACTACTGCATGGGTGGGATCCCGGTGACGGTGGATGGGCAGGTGTTGCGGGATGTCCAAACCCGTGTGGAAGGGCTGTTCGCTGCCGGTGAAACGGCCTGTGTTTCGGTGCATGGGGCCAACCGGCTGGGCAGCAACTCTCTCCTGGAGTGCATTGTTTTCGGGCGGCGCACAGGGGCAGCCCTGGTAGAAGCCGTCAGAGGTCGAGCCTTGCCGAAAGTGGACGAGGGATCCCTGCTCAAACAGGCCGCCGGGCGGATCACAAGGCTGCTAGAACGATCAGGGAAGAGCCGCATTGATCAGGTGCGGAGGCAATTTCAAGATTGCATGACCGAGCATTGTGGGGTCTACCGCACCGAATCGGTTCTCCAAGAGGGGATCCAAAAATGGCAGCAGATCCGCCAGCGTTACGAGCAGGATTTGCGCTTGGACGATCGGGGCAAGGTGTGGAACACCGAGCTAATCGAAGCGCTGGAGCTGGACAACCTCATGACGGTGGGGGCTTTGATCCTCGCCAGCGCCCTGGAACGGCGGGAAAGCCGTGGCTCCCACGCGCGGGAAGATTACCCCCAACGGGACGATCAACGGTTTTTACAACACACCTTGGCCGCTTTTCGGGAGGGATCCCCGCAGATCAGCTATCGCCCCGTGGTGATCACCCGCTTTCTCCCTCAGGAGCGGAGATACTAACTTTTCAGAGGCATCTCAGGCCGATTAGGATTGCCCTAGCATTCCTGTTGGCGAGACGGAGTCTCTTTCCAATGACTGTGGTCATTTCGATTCAAACTAGGACACTAAACCCCTAACTCAATGTTGACTGTGCGCTGCCAGAAGGCTTCTCCCAACAGCCCGGCGTCTCACCCTAACTTGAAATGACTATATCCACAACAACTATCCAATCCAAATCTGCTTTCCAGCAATTATCTAAATCTAGAGATCCCATCTCTGCCAGCTTGAAATCTCATCTACTGCCGGAGGGCCAGCCATGCAAGAAACCCTGGAAAAAGCAGCCGTCGCTCTGCAAGCGGAGCTGAATCTGGAGCCTTTTTGGATGCCCTTTACGGCCAATCGGCAATTTAAAGCCAACCCGCGCCTGTTGGTGGCCGCCCGAGACATGTACTACACCAGCCACGATGGCCGCCAAATCCTAGATGGGACTGCCGGGCTGTGGTGTGTGAATGCTGGCCACTGTCGCCCCCCAATTGTGGAAGCGATCCAACAGCAGGTGGCCCAACTGGACTACGCCCCAGCTTTTCAAATGGGCCATCCCAAAGCCTTTCAACTGGCAGAGCAGCTCATCCAGCTCACTCCTGCCGGACTGGATCACGTTTTTTTCACCAACTCTGGCTCTGAGGCGGTGGATACGGCCCTGAAAATGGCCATCGCCTACCATCGCTTACGCGGACAGGGATCCCGGCAGCGGCTGATTGGCCGAGAACGGGGCTACCACGGCGTTGGCTTTGGGGGCATCTCGGTCGGGGGCATCTCCAACAACCGCAAGTTTTTCGGCAGCCTCATTCCCGGCGTAGACCACCTACCCCACACCCACAACCTGGAGCAAAACGCCTTTAGCCGCGGCCTGCCCCGCTGGGGATCCCACTTGGCAGAAGACTTGGAGCGGATCGTCGCTCTCCACGATGCCAGCACGATTGCAGCAGTAATTGTGGAGCCGGTTGCCGGTTCAACGGGGGTGTTGCTGCCGCCGGTGGGCTATTTGGAAAAGCTGCGGGCCATTTGCGACAAGTACGGCATTCTCCTCATCTTCGACGAGGTGATCACCGGCTTTGGGCGGCTGGGATCCCCTTTTGCGGCCAACTATTTCGGAGTGGTGCCGGATCTGATTTGCTGTGCCAAGGGCCTCACCAATGGCACCATCCCAATGGGCGCGGTGATTGTCAAGCAAGAGATCTACACCGCCTTCATGGAGGCTGCTGGTTCCGCTGATGACCTGCACCGTCCAGGGGACAACAGCAGGACACTCTCCTGGAGCCCCATCGAGTTTTTCCACGGCTACACCTACTCCGGCCACCCGGTTGCCAGTGCCGCCGGCTTGGCCACCCTGAACCTGTATCGAGAAGAAGGCTTGTTCGAGCGGGCTGCCAGCCTTGCCCCCCTCTGGGAAGAGGCTCTCCATTCCCTACGGGGCTTGCCTCATGTCATCGATGTGCGCAACCTCGGCTTGGTGGGGGCAATTGAATTGGAAGGGATCCCTGGCCGACCGACAGCGCGGGCTTTTGAAGCGTTTTTGCGCTGCTACGAGCGGGGGGTATTGATTCGCACCACAGGCGATATCATCGCTCTCTCCCCACCTTTGATTATCCAGGAAACCCACATTGAACGCTTAGTCACCACTTTGAAGCAAGTTCTTCAAGAGCTACCTTAGCCCTGAGCATCGACAGGAGAAACGGATCGAGGGAGTTAGGAGCTTCTCGGGCTGGGCGTCGGCGAAGGACTGGGACGGGGAGAGGGACTGGGGCTAGGCGAAGGCGACACCGAAGGAAAAGGATTAGGGGTGCCGGTCGGCGTTGGCGAGGGGGAGGGACTGGGCGCAGGCAACACCCGTAAAGGAGCTTTGGCCGAAGCAATTCGGCCCTGGGTATCCGCCACCATTGCCGTCACCTCATAATCCCCGGTGGGAGCAGAAGCAGGAATGGTAATGGGGATGGTGCCGATGCAGGTTTTGCTGTTGGGCTGACAGCCGACGGCAGCGGCAGTGAAATCAAAGGTGAGGGTGAGGGGGCTTTGTCGGATTTCCACCCGGAAACTGATGCCGGCCCCCAAACCCGCAGGAGTCGTCACGGCCACCAGCACGTTGAAGGGTACTGTCTGTCGCGCGTCCGTCAGCGACACCACGGCAATCGAAGGCGGCTCTGCCGCAAAGGAAGCGGTGGGAGAGGGGCTGGGAGTGGGGAAAGGATTAAAGAGGGGAGTGGAAGTGGGGGTTGGGGTGAGCAGCGGCGTAGGGACAGGACTGGGGATGAGGAAAGGAGTGGGCGTTGGGGCCACCACCGAGATCGGCGTGATGGTAACCGCAGGCTGTTCGCGGGCATCTTCCTGGCAGGCCACCAGTGACAACGACAGAAGAGCGGCCACACTGGTTTTGATCACAGGGGCTGCTAACGTCCAGCTCTGACGGAACCTATGGGGCTGCTGTCTCATGGGCTTTGACTCCTCACAACGCAAAGCTATGGGATCTTGCCGGTTCTAGGAGAGCCGAGCTTCGGTGGCATTCAACTCAAAAACCCGGCCAACCTGCTTCCTCAGCCGCAAAAGCAGGAGCGTCTCACACGCTGCTAACACTATAGATAGAGCATTAGTTTTTTGCAAACCCCATCTGTGGAATCTCCTTCGGGGGTGAAGCTAGACAGAGGGGAACGACCTGGGCCGAGTTAGACTGGTAAGCGTGACAGCAAGAGGGGATCCATGGCAGCAAGGGCGGGAGCAGAACCATCTTCTGGCTGTGGAGAAGCAGAGGGGCAGACTGCCGTTGGCGTTGAGGCTCCGCACCGTTCAAAGGACGTCCGCGGGACGGAGTGTGCCCAGGAAGGGCCGCAGGAAGCTTGCGGAGTGTTTGGCATTCTGGCCCCAGGAGAGGAGGTGGCCAAGCTGGCCTACTTTGGCCTATTTGCCTTGCAGCATCGTGGTCAAGAATCGGCAGGGATTGCCACTTTTGAGGGAGCCTTTTGCCGGGTTCACAAAGCGATGGGCTTGGTCTCTCAGGTCTTCGACGAGGTGAACTTGGCCCAACTCACCGGGGATCTGGCAGTTGGTCACACCCGCTACTCCACCACCGGATCCAGCCGCGTGGCCAATGCTCAGCCGGTTATCGTGGAGACTCGCCTGGGGCCGCTGGCTCTGGCCCACAACGGCAATTTGGTCAACGCTGAAGAGCTGCGGAAGGAACTGGAGGCCGCCGACCGGCACCTGACCAGCAGCACCGACTCCGAGTGTATTGCCCATGCCATTGCCCAGGCAGTGAACCAAGGTCAGGACTGGATTGCGGCCATCTGCCAAGCTTTGCGCCGCTGTCAGGGAGCTTTCAGTTTGGTGATCGGCACGCCAGAGGGCCTGATCGGGGCACGGGATCCCTATGGGGTGCGTCCGCTGGTGTTGGGGCTTTTGGGCAGCAACCCTGCTTTGGATGAGCTGCTGCAGCCGCAGATGCTGGAGATCATCTGTAGCGACGGCACCCTCAGCCACCCCGAGGCCGAGCCGCTGCATTATGTATTGGCTTCAGAAACCTGTGCTTTGGATATCATCGGGGCCGATCCTCTGCGGCAGGTGGAGCCGGGAGAGTTGGTGTGGATCAGCCGTCGGGGGCTGCAATCGGTGCGTTGGGCGGAGGCCACCCCCAAGCTGTGCATCTTCGAGATGATCTACTTCGCCCGCCCCGACAGTTGGATGCACGGGGAAAGCCTCTACTCCTACCGGGTGCGGCTGGGAGAACAACTGGCCAAGGAGGCTCCGGCAGAGGCCGACTGGGTGATCTCCGTTCCCGATTCCGGCACGCCGGCGGCCATTGGCTATGCTCGCCAGTCGGGGATCCCTTACACGGAAGGGCTGATCAAAAATCGCTACGTGGGCCGCACCTTTATCCAGCCCACCCAATCCATGCGGGAGCGGGGCATTCGCATGAAGCTCAACCCCCTGGAGGATGTGCTGGGGGGGAAGCGGATTGTGATTGTGGACGACTCGATTGTGCGGGGCACCACCAGCCAGAAAATCGTCAAGGCCCTGCGCCAGGCGGGGGCTACCCAGGTCCACATGCGCATTTCCAGCCCCCCGGTTACCCATCCCTGCTTCTACGGCATCGATACCGATAGCCAGGATCAGTTGATTGCTGCCCAGCATTCCGTAGAGGAAATCGCCGAGAAGATTGGAGTGGATTCTTTGGCCTACTTGAGCTGGGAAGGCATGCTGGCTGCCACGGGCCGGGATCCCAACTCGTTCTGCTCCGCTTGCTTTACCGGCCACTACCCCATCCCCATCCCAGAAGGGCTGAAGCGCTCCAAGCTGGCCCTGGAACTGGTGGCTACTGGCAAGAGCCGCTAGGCTGCTCAGGGATCCCCGCTAGACTGAGAAGAAGAATTGCTTGGGGCAAGCCATGACTTTTCGCCTACGCCAATTGGGGGATCCCATCCTGACGCAAGTGGCCGAGCCGGTGACGGAGTTCAAAACGCCGGCCTTGCAAGATCTCATAGAAGGCATGCTGGCTACCCTGAAAGAGGCGCAGGGGGTGGGCTTGGCTGCTCCTCAGGTGGGATCCCTGCTCCAAGTGCTGATTGTGGCCTCTCGTCCCAATCCCCGCTATCCCAACGCCCCACAGATGCAGCCTTTGGTGATGGTTAACCCCCGTCTGTTGGCTTGTAGTGCTGAACAGGTGCTGGGTTGGGAAGGCTGCTTGAGTGTGCCCAATTGCCGTGGTCTGGTGGCCCGCGCCCGCGAAGTGGAGGTGGAGTATTACACTCCAGAAGGCGTTCAGCAAAGGGTGGTCTGGCAGGATTTTCCGGCGCGGATCTTTCAGCACGAATACGATCACCTGATGGGTCGGGTGTTCCTGCAGCGGCAGCCTCGGCAACTGCTTACCGAAGCCCAGTACCAAGCACAGATTTTGGGTCAGCCCGCCTGAGGGATCCCACCATGCCCTACTTAGTCATCTACGACGGCCTCTGCAACCTCTGTGCCACCGGCGTTCAGCTCTTGGAGCAACTGGATCGCGGACGGCAGTTTTGCTATGCCCCCATGCAAGATGCTTCTACCCTGGCCCAATGGGGGATCCCACCGGAGCAGGTGGAGCTGGGGATGATCCTCATCGACCTGGAGCAGCCGGAGCGCCGTTGGCAGGGATCCGCTGCCGTTGAACAGATTGCTGCTCTTCTGCCGGGCGGGGAGCTGTGGTTGGCTCTGTACCGCAGCTTCCCTGGCTTGAAGGGTCTTGGGGATCGAGGCTACGAACAGATCCGAGATCACCGCTACGAGTGGTTTGGCCGCCGCAACACCTTGTATTTGTCTGCCTACCCTGCTTGTGTTGCCTGCCGGGATCCCTTGGCCGAGGCTGAGGGAAAAGCTGCAGCACCAGCCGCCGGCAAGGCAGAAGCAAGCCGATAGCCAAAATGGAAGTTCCCTCTTCCTCAGCTCGCTATCTTGGATCAGGGAATTTGAAAAAGGATTGAATTCCTGTATCAAAGGTTAACCTTTCTAAGGGAATTCCCTGAACTGGTCTTGACCCTCTCTAAGCCCATAGCAAGAATAGGAACAAAGCAGCCAAAGGGGGGATGAGGCGTGCCTACAGTTACTGATAAAGATCTGGGCAATATCGATTGCAGTTTAGAGATCCTCCAGCCGGTTTTGAGAGGCAAGGATCCCAGAAGCGCAAACGGCGCCATCAAATGTTTTAGCCATTACAACGGAAAAGGCAGAGAGCTTCTCCTCCAAACCCTAAACCAACCTCTGGATTGGGAAAAGCAGTTTGCTCTCTGGACAACCCTAATGGATTCGGGTGATCCCCAACTTATCCAAATCGCGAAAGCCTATCCGGTTACCCTTCGTCCGGTGGGAGATCTGGGGGCAAAATTGGAGGCTGGCGAGCGAGATTTCCGCTGGGCGGATTTGAGAAAGGCCAACCTCAGTCAGCGAGATCTGAGTGGGGCAGACTTGAGAGGAGCAAACCTAAACCGCGCGAGACTGAGCCAGGTGAATCTCAGCCATGCCAACCTGAGCGGAGCCAATCTAACTCAAGCAGACCTCAGCGGGGCCGATCTGAACGGAGCCAACCTGAGCGGAGCCAACCTCCTGGGCACCAACCTCATCGGCGCCAGCTTGCTGGGGGCCAACCTAACGGACGCCAACTTGAGGTGGGTTGTCATTTCTCCCAAAACGCAGATGGATCCCAAGTGGCACCTGGTGTGGACAATCATCAACGGCGTTGCCCAGGGGGAAAGCCTAGCCCAAGCCGACTTGAGCGGAGCCAACTTGGAGCGGGCCGACCTGAGGGGAAGAGACCTGACGCGAGCAAATCTCAGAGGGGCGAGGCTGGCCGCGGCCAACTTGAGAGGAGCCAACCTCAGCGAGGCCAACTTGGAGGGGGCCGACTTGACTCAGGCCAACCTGCGGGGAGCCAAGCTGGAGCTGGCGAACCTGCGCAGAGTTCTCGTCTCTTCTGAGACACAGCTGGATCCCAAGTGGCGCTTGGTGTGGGAGCTCGTCAACGGCCGTGCTCAGGAAAAAAAACTGAACCACGTTGACTTGAGCAGGGCTATTCTAGAGCGGGCCGACCTGAGGGGAAGAGACCTGACGCGAGCAAATCTCAAAGGGGCGAGGCTGGCCGCGGCCAACTTGAGAGGAGCCAACCTCAGCCAAGCCAACCTCAGCGAGGCCAACTTGGAGGGGGCCGACTTGACTCAGGCCAACCTGCGGGGAGCCAAGCTGGAGCTGGCGAACCTGCGCAGAGTTCTCGTCTCTTCTGAGACACAGCTGGATCCCAAGTGGCGCTTGGTGTGGGAGCTCGTCAACGGCCGTGCTCAGGCAAGAAACCTGATCTATGCCGACCTGAGCAGGGCCAATTTGAGCCAGGCTGACTTGAGCGGAGTCAAGCTTACAGGGGCGAGCTTGGTGGAGGCTGACCTGAGAGGAACTAACCTCAGCGGGGCAAATTTGAGGTGGGCAGAGTTGGGCAAAGCCAATCTGAGTCAGGCGGACTTGAGAGGCGCCAACCTCAGCCAGACCAATCTGAATAAGGCAAACCTGGAGGGAACCAACCTCTGTGGAGCCAGCCTGATCAAGGCTGAACTGGTCAGGGCCAAACTGGTGGGGGCCAAATTGGTCGGCGCCAAGCTCATTGGAGCCAACTTGAGCAAGGCCAGCTTAGTTGGCACCGACCTGAGGGAGGCTAACCTCATCGGCACCAACCTCAGCGAGGCCAAGCTGGGCAGGTCGGGTTTGAACTTGCTTGATGTCAATGCTCCCAGCCCTCTGCGCTACCTGAGCCAAACGGACTTGAGCGGGGCAGATCTGAGGAAAGCCAACCTGAGCCGGGCAGACCTTAGCCAAGTCAAGCTCATCGGAGCTAACCTAAGCCGAGCTTCCCTAAGCAGAGCCGATCTCAGCGGGGCTGACCTGAGCGCAGCTAGCCTCAACAAGGCCAAGCTAGGAGAAGCCAACCTAACCCAGACCAAGCTGGGCAGAGCCAAGTTACGTAACGCTTACCTCAGCGGTGCCGACCTCAGCGGGGCCAACCTGAGGGGGGCAGATCTGAAATTGGCCAACCTGCGACGCTCTATTCTTTCTCCAGAAACTCAGCTCGATGCCAAGTGGCATCTTGTGTGGGAACTGGTCAATGGTCGGCCCGACAACAGAAACCTGGAGGGAGCCAACTTAAGCGGAGCTAACTTGAACTGGATCGACTTGGGCGGAGTCAAGCTGGTCGGCGCCAATTTAAGCGGGGCCAACCTTATTGGAGCCAATCTCAGCGGGGCCGATCTCAGCCGAGCCAATCTCAGCGGGGCCGATCTCAGTTGGGCTGACCTGAGCTATGCCAACTTGGAAGGCTCCAACCTGGATCATGCCACTGTAGAAGGCGCAAACCTCAAAGGCGCAAGACTTGATTTCAAGTGGAAATGGATCTGGCTGTCCCTCTGGCTTAAAGGTTTGGCGAGCATCTGGTTTGACCACCGCGATACCCTCTACCTACCTCCCCCAACTCCTGCAAAACGCTAGCGGGATCCCCTAGCTGACAACCCATGCTACTTGCCCCTAGCCGGCAGCTAAACTGCGGGGAGTCAACAGGAGAGGCGCTGTACTTAAGGGATCCCTTGACGACAGAGCATTAGCCCTAACTCGTTTTGCCCATCTCCAAGATCATCTCCGCCATACTTATGCCTTGCGCCTCTGGAACCCCTATTTACAGGCACCGGATTTCTTTCCTTTATTCAAAAGCGGCACGGCCTATCCTGCCACTCTTGAGCTGCCGCCGCTTCAAGCCAATAAGAATGGGCAAAGCCACATTCACCTGGTGATTGGCGAAATCACTGAAGAGGGGTCAACCGAGGTTGTCTGTACTTCCAGCGGTAAAGTCAGCGAAGGGGATATTGATCTCGTTTTGGAAGAGAAAAAACAATACATCCGCCAAACTGAAATCCTGGAGTTTTACAATCCCTCTGAGACTCTGCAAAACGTCGGTGGCCTGGAAAACCTCAAAGCCTGGATTAGGGGGCGCCGCAACAGCTTCAGTGTTCAGGCCCATGCCTATGGCCTACCAAGCCCCAAAGGGATTTTGCTGGTTGGCATTCAGGGCACCGGCAAATCCCTATGTGCCAAAACCATCGCCCGCGAGTGGCGAATGCCTCTGCTCAAGCTGGATGTGGGACGATTGTTCGGGGGCATTGTCGGGGAAAGCGAAAGCCGTGTGCGCCAGATGATCCAAATTGCCGAAGCCATGGCCCCTTGTGTGTTGTGGATTGATGAGTTGGATAAAGCCTTTGGCGGCGTCAACAGCGAGTTTTCAGGGGATTCGGGCACCAGCAAGCGGGTCTTCGGCAGCCTGATCACCTGGATGCAGGAAAAAACCAAACCCGTTTTTATTGTTGCCACCGCCAACAATGTCCGCATCTTGCCGGCCGAGCTGCTGCGCAAAGGCCGGTTTGACGAAATTTTCTTCGTCAATTTGCCCAACCAACGGGAGCGGGAAGAGATTTTTCGAGTCCATGTCCAACGGCTACGGTCCAACCGAGTACGAGACTTCTCCTATACTGAGCTGGCCATGGCTGCAGAAGATTTCAGCGGGGCGGAAATTGAACAGACCATTTACGATGCCATGCACATGGCCTTTAATCAGGATCCACCCCGCGAGTTCACCCAAGAAGATATCCTGACCGCCATTCGCCAAACGGTTCCTCTAGCTGCCATCGCTCGTGACCAAATTCAAAGCTTGAAAGAATGGGCTGCCGAGTCAGGAGCACGTACCGCTTCCCAAGATCAAAAGTTGATTCAGGAGCTACGGACCATCGTCCAGAAGAGAGGGTTAGGCTACATTGAAGTTGATAGTCCCCCATCCTTTTCCTCTCCACCTCCTGCCTAAGCTGTTTTGGTCGGCTCGTTCCGAGTTGTGGCAGCTCCGTGGAAGTAGGCTTGCAAGCATTTTTTCCTGCAAGACGCAGAAAAACTCCGGTTGCCGCTCCGCTTGAATTTGCTGCCTGTGGATTAGCCCCCGTTAAATCCGTCCGGGGAAGCCGCCGATTGATCTGAGCTGCTCAGGTGGCCCCTTGTTGGATTAACTTCCGGCAGCTCCCAGGCAGGGCACTGGGATCGGATCCCGCACGTTAGCGTGCAGGACCGATGGTTTTGCACTTTTCGTATCCTTGACTACAGATTTTTTGGTAGGATTGATCGTGTAGAGGTACTGGTATGTAGAGCAGCCTTATGAGTGCAATCGCTGAAATGAGGGGGACAAGTCTCCTGGCCCGCCATCGCCAAAACATAGCAGCCTCCCTGGCCCGTCGTTTGGAAGCAGCTAGAGCGGCCAACAACACCCGCTTGATGGAGCTGCTGAAACAAGAAGAGCGGCAGCTGGCAGCCGAGTACGGCGGCAGGGATCCCTTCTCTTCAGCGCTCTTCAGAGGACTGCGCCACCTTTGGCAGAGCCTGAAGGCAGTCTTGGCGGCCTGCGATGAACTGCGGGTGCGGCAGTGGGTAGATGGCAGCGGCATGGTCTGGTGGTCTGTCCAAGACCCAATCACGGGAGAGCGCCTGTGTACCCATTCCGAGGGGGAGCTCATGGAGTGGATCGAGAAGCACCAGCGAGAGGATTAGTCTTCGCGGCTAGGACTTGCCTGAGCACCAATAGCCAGTGTTTCCCCTGGCGCTTCGTGCGTGTCCCAGTCTTTCCAGCTTGGGGAGGAAGGGAACAAAAAGTTTCACGGCTAGGCCGGGGCAATGGCCACCTGAGAATCCAAATTGATAGGATTACGAAGACTCATCATCTGCTTTAGGGGCCCTGGGATGGTTTGGCAATTGTTGACGTGGCCGGCCCAAAGTTTGCTTTGGCTAGCGGAGCAGATCCAAGAACGCGCCGAAGCGCAGCTAGACAGCAAAGAAAACCTGCAAAAAGAACTTACAGCCCTGCAAATTCAGCTAGATTTGGGAGAAATTGACGAAGAAACCTACGCCCGCCGAGAAGAGGAGATTTTATTGGCTCTGGAAGCCTTAACCCAAGCAGAAGGAGAAGCCGAAGCATAGAGTTCTGCCGGTGGGCCTGGAAGGGATCCCTCAGCATTGCAGGGGGGGCAGAACATGGGAGAATGAGCTTCTGTACACCCCCATCTTTCCTGGGCTGTTTTCAATGACTGGATCCCATGAAACCTTGGTGCTCCGTGACGAGCAAAACCAGCCTCTCAAGTGCGAGATCCTGCGGCAGGTGGTCATCGACGAGCAGACCTATGCTCTGGTGACTCCCGTTGATGCTGTGATTAAAGTGCTGGTTTGGGAAGGGGAAGAGGAACCCAGCCAAGCGGTGAACGGCGATGCCGACATGGAAGGGATCCTGGACGAGCCGGATCCCGAAGAGCTACAGGCTGCCCTGCCCACCATCCAGGCTGTTCTGGGGGAGTTGAACCTCACCTTGCAGCAAAATGGCTTCGACATCCTCACGGTTCAGGGGGAATTGCCCCCAGTCGAAGAGGAAGATGTGTTCGAGCTGGGCGAGAGCGAGGAAGATGCCCAGGAGTTTCAACTGCTAGCTACCTTTTTCTACCAAGAGAAGAAATACGGCATCTTTACTCCCCTCGATCCCGCTTTGCTCTACGCCGCTTTGCCCGACGAAGGGGATCCCTACCTGCTCACCCCCGATGAGCCGCCAGAGCTTTTTGATCAGCTCTATGCCCTGCTGCTGGATCTCGATGAGGAATGGGAAGACGGAGATGACGAAGAAGATGAAGACGAAGATTAGGCGGTCAACCCCTTCTGTTCTGCCGAGTTGGATACTCCTGCCCAGCCAGTCGCCTCGGCGGTGCGGAGCACCATAGGGATAGAGGTGGTGAAACTACCCGGTAAAACTTGCCCAGAGTTTTTCACCAGCCACTCCAGACCCGTCTCAACATCTGTCGGGGGCGTCGGATCTGCGGGCCAAGGGTCAGAATAAGCCAGCCTCAGACCAGCCGCCTGAGCATTGCGTAGCGAAGGAGCAACAGGGATGCAGCCGGTTGATTTAACCACCCTGCGTGCTGTGCTCGCCGATCTAACCCAGGCTAAGACAGGTCGGGATCCAGTGTTGCCTGCCCGCGTGGAATGGATCCAACAGACCGATCTGTGGACGGTGGTCATTGGCTTGCGCACCCTCACTGCCCGCCCCTGCTTGCTGTTGTGCTGGCATCCTCAGGCGGCCCGTCTCCACCTCTGTCAGCCTCCTCCCAAAGAGCCGGATGGCTTTCAATTCAGCCAGTTCCTCCAACGGCACCTGAAGGGTTTGGCTCTGACGGAGCTGGCTCTGCTGGACGATTGGGAACGGGTGATTGACTTGCGCTTTGCCCCTCGGCCCGGGGATCCCCCTTATCGCCATCTCTACCTGGAGGTGATGGGCAAGCACAGCAATGCCATTTTGGTGGACGAGGCGGGCATGATCTTGGCCAGTGGCCATGGGGTGAGCGAGCGCCAATCGCGAATCCGTCCAGTGCAGCCGGGCCTGCCCTACGAGGCTCCTCCGGCCCTAACCGATCCGATCCCGCAGCGATCCGAGCCCTTCTCCTGCTGGCAAGAGCGCGTTGCCCTGATCCCTGGCCCCATCGGCCAACGGCTGTTGCGCTGTTATCGCGGCCTCAGTCGGCATTTGGTGGAAGCGATGTGCCATCAGGCTGGGATCCCGCCGCAAACCTCCACCGATCACCTCTCTGCCCGCGATTGGCAGGCACTGTTTGCCAGGTGGCAAGACTGGTTAACCCGTCTGGAAACAGGCCAGTTTGACCCAGCTCCCACTCCCCAGGGATACACCGTCCTCGGCTGGGCAAGCGGTGCCGTTCCCGTTAGCGGGACGGAGTCCCTGCAACAACCTTCTCGACTCAATCTGCACCAACTTCTGGAAGGCTACTACCAGGCTCAGCTTAACCGCGAACAGTTTGAGCGAGAGCGCCACCGTCTGCTGCAAAGGGTATCCACCCTGCTGAAAAAGCTCTATCAGCGGCGAGAGCAATTTGAGGCAATGCTGGCCGACTCCACCCAAGCGGAAGCCTCCAAGCAGGCTGCCGACTTGTTGATGGCCCACCTCCACCTTTGGCGGCCAGGGCTGCACCACATCGAGCTGCCGGATTTTGCCAGCGGCCAGACGGTCAAGATCCCTCTCGACCCCGAAAAAAATGCCATTCTCAATGCCCAAGCCTACTACCGCAAGCACCGCAAACAAAAACGGGCCCAGGATGCTATCCGGCCCCTACAAGAGGCGCTCGGCCAAGAGATCCTCTACCTCGAGCAGGTGGAAGCGTCTCTACAGCAGCTAGACACCTATCGGGATCCCCAAGACTTGACCACCCTCAAGGAAATTGAGACCGAGCTGATTGAACAGCGCTACTTGGAGAGTCCCACTCGCAACAGCGGGACAGAGTCTCTGCGGGCGAGCTCAAAACATGCCTCACCGGCAACCTTCAACCCCCACCGCTTTACCAGCCCCAGTGGCTTCTCCATTTGGGTGGGGCGCAACAACCTGCAAAATGATCAGCTCACCTTTCGCGTGGCTCAGGAACACGATTGGTGGTTTCATGCCCAAGAGATCCCCGGTAGTCATGTGCTGCTGCGCTTGCCCCCCGGGGCTGTAGCAGAAAGCGAAGATCTGCAGGCGGCTGCTGATTTGGCGGCCCATTTCAGCCGCGGTCGCCTCAGCGAACAGGTGCCGGTGGTCTATACCCGCCCGAAACTGGTGTTCAAACCCAAGGGATCCCCGCCCGGCATGGTCGTTTACAAGCAGGAGCAGGTGCTTTGGGGGCGGCCCAGCCGTGCTCAATTCCTCATTGCGTCAGCCCTCGTGAACACCGACGCGACCGGTGGCTTCGTTTCTGGCCCATGCCACGAGCAGGCTTGAGGGAATCTAGGGAAGAACCTTGAGGGAGTAAGGGGCGCTGCGGCCATAGCGGCTGGGGTCGTACATTTCTTCGGCCAAAGCAGGAGCCACCTGGAATTGGCCGGGGATCTCCGGACGGAAGAGATAGACAAACTCATGGCGACCCTGCTTGAGCTCGGTGCTGAAAAAGGCCACGCGGTCATCCCGATTCTCTTGGCGGGTCCAAAACCAGTCCCACCAGTAGTCTGGGGCCAAGCCGGTGAACTCTCGCGGATCCTGGGAGGTGATCTCGGCGCCGCTGGGCAGGGGATCCTCGACCGCCACGTAGTGGCTGTCCCGCTCGGCTTCCACCGTCAACCGGGCCAGGAGGATTTCTCCGGCCCTTACTGTGTCGCCAGGGCGCAGCGGCTGCTCTCGGTAGCGGATCTTCCCGTTGGGTTGGGGCTGGGGCTGTAGGCGGAAGTAGCTGCGGCTCACCGCAAAGCCTTGGGCTTGAGAGGGCAGAGGGTTGGGGACGAAGGCTTCTCCCCTCAAGCTGTAGTAAAGGGGGCCGGGGCCGGACTTTTCCAGGCGCAGGCTGCTCAGGTTCCCCACTTCTGCGTCAGCCCAATCCAGCCCATAGCGGGGATCCCCAGCGCCGGCCTGCCAGCGATCAAGAAGGGATCCAGTTGTCCCATCCAACACCCGCACCTCGCCGGGGCTGGGAAGCTGCTGCTGCTGGGCTTGGTAGTAGGCGGACAGGCCGAGGAGAGCATCGGCGGTGGCTTTGGTGGTGCGCCAGCGGTTGTTTTGCCGCTGCTGGAGAAGGGCCTCGGCAATCTGGGCAGCCCGGTCATCCTGCAAGCGAACGGCCAATTGCAAAAGCGGGCCGGCCACCTCCATGTCGTCGTAGGTGGAGCGCTCTTGGGTCGCACGAGTTGGAGCAGCCGGGATAAACCAGCGCCCTTGGGGATCCTGTTGCCGCCGCTCCAGAACCTCATCCAGGGCTGCCTGGGCAAGATCCCTCTGGCCCAGTTGCAGGGCGGCCAGGCCATGGTAGGCCAGGCCAAAGGTGGAAAGCTGGGCCGGCGGCGGCAGGTCGGCAGTTACCAAAGCGGGATCCCAGAGGGCCAGGCTGTAGGCGACAAAAGCCTGCAGATCCGGGGAGAGGGCTTGTGGCTGGGCCAGTTGAGCGGCCAGATAGTCCAAGGCCTGCCGCACCCGCCACTCTTTGAGGGCATAGCCAGCAGCTTGGGCAAGGTGATATCCCTGCAGGATGTATCCGGTCAGATAGGGGTTGCTCCGGTCACGGGCCCACCAGCCCCAGCCCCCATCGTAGTTCTGGGATCCCTCCAGTCGCTGCAAGCCGGATCGAAGCACTCGAGGCAGCCGCTCCAGGGTTTGAGAGCGCAGGTTCAAGCCCAACTGCTCGCTGACTTGGGCGACGGCTAGGGCGGGCAAGAAGCGACTCAGGGTTTGCTCGGTGCAGCCGTAGGGGAACTCCACCAGGTAATCCAGCGGCCCCAGCAGGGTTGCTGCCGGGCTAGCGGCCAGTTCCAGGTGAAGCTGCCGGGATCCCGGCACCCAGGTGGCGGGCCAATCCAGCGGCAACTCCAGACTGCCAGACTCCCCTTCACGCAAGCCAGACGGGGTTCCCAGTTGGCCCACTTGGGAGAAGCGATGCGCCGCCCCAAAGGGCTGGCTGGGGATCCGCAGTTGCAACGCATCTTTCAGCCCATTCCCTTCCGCCCAGACCCGCAGAGAGGTATCTCCGGCCCCCAGAACCTGGAGAGGCCATTCCACCCGCCCCGCTCCTTGGGCCGGCACGGTGAGGCGTTGTCGTTCCGGGCCTTGCAATTTCAAGATCCCACCGGCAGGAACAGGAACTTCCAGCCGCACCTCCACCGCTTGGGCTTGACCCGTGCGGTTTTGCACAATGGCCGCCAAGGTGAGCTGATCCCCCACCCGGAAAAAGCGGGGAGCGGCCAAGCGCACCAACAGGTCTTTGCTGACTGAGACTGTGGCAAGAGCGGATCCCACCTGGGTGTCGGCAGTGGCGGCGCGGGCGGTCAAGCGCCAGGTGGTCAGGTTGTCGGGCCAGCGCACCTGCACCTGAGCCAGGCCATCGGCATTGGTGACCAGATCCGGAAACCAGGCGGCGGTATCGCGAAAGTCTTCCCGCACTTGGCCGGCCAGCTTGTCAGCACCGCCGGGATATTGCTGAGGGAAAGAGGTAGTGGTGGTAACTTGGTTGTACTGGCGCCCATAGAAGAAGCGGCGAATATCCGGGGTGAAGTCGGGTCGCAATAGGTAGAGGGCATTGTCTACAATCCCTAGGCCCACCTCGGCGCTCACCGGCTGCCCTTGGGCATCGCGGGTGCGGATTTGGATTTGGGCGGTCTCGCCCGGTCGATAGTTGGGCTTATCGGTCTGCAGCTCCACCTGCAAAAAGCGATCCAAGGGGGAGACCCGCAGCAGGGCCTCGCTTCGGTACAGCCGCCGCTCTGGGCCGATGGCAGTGGCAGTGACGTAGAGATTAGGACGATAGTCGCCGCGGATGGGCAGCCGCAGCGTGGCCGTATGCCCCTGGAGACGCAGCACCTGCACCTGGTGCAGCCGGGATCCCTCAATGCCCACCAGCACCGCCACATCCGGCAGCGGCGAGACTATCAGGATCTGGGCCTCCTCCCCCACCTGGTAGATCTGCCGATCCGCCACCACCTCCAGGCTGGGCAGGGATCCCCAACTTTGCAGGGGGCTGCCCGGCTCCACCACCCAGAGATAGTCCACCTCCTGCACCCGTTCGCGCCAGCGGTGCAGAGCACTTTGACGGCGGGGATCCCATGCCGTCAACCGCACCCGGTAGTCTCCCGGCTCCAGGTCGGCGGGCAAGCTGAGGGTGAGGCTGCCCTCCCCGTTGACGATCTGAAAAGGCTGCCGCAGCAGGGTACCTTGCCGTTGGTAGGTGCTGCTCTTGGGATCCCAGCGCCAGCGCTCCAGGCTCAGCTCTCCGGTGGCGCTGACGGGGCGGCCATCGTAATCGCGGGCTTGCAGCCGGTAGGTGAGGGTATCCCCCGGAGCGGGCAGGTGGCGGTCGGCCTCGGCAAAGAGGGCAAATTCGCCAGCCGTGACCCAGGCCCGCGCCGATCCTGTTACCGTCCGGCGGCTGATATCGGTCACCTCCACCTCGATGCGCAGTTGCTGCACCTCTTGGGGGCCCCAGTAGCTGTCTTCTTCCCAGTCCAGATCGGCCAACAGGCGGGGTAGGTGAAAGACGGCACGCCCCTGGGCATCCGTCACCCCTTCCCCTTCCGCCACCAACTGGCCGTAGCCGCCGTAGTAGCCCTGCTCCTCTCCCAGGTCGTCGGCGAAATAGTCTTCCTCGGCAGAACGGGGCAACAGCCCATAGCGCAGGCTCCAGTCGGGGCTGCTGTAAACTCGGTAGCGGAGCTGGGCAGCGGCCACCGGCGCGCCGAAAAGATACTCGGCCTCCACCTGCACCTTCAGGGATCCCCCCCGCACCAGCCAAGGTCGGTCGGGCACCACCGCCACCTCAAACTCCGGCTTGCGGTAGGCTTCCACCTGAAAAGAGGTGTATTCGCGGCTGGATCCCTGCGGCCCTGACACCTGCCACTCCAGGCCGTAGCTGCCCAGGGACGCTTCTTCCGGCAGTTGAAACTCCCCATGGACACTGCCAAAAGCATTGGTGGCCAGGGTTTGTTCGCTCAACACATCCCCGTTGGGGGCCGTAAGGGTCAGTTGCACTGCTTGTCCTGGGGGGGGCGGCGTGAGGCGGGTTTGCTCTCGCACCAGGGCGCGGAAATAGACGGTTTGGCCAGGGCGGTAGAGGGGACGATCCGTGTAGGCGTAGATCCGGTGGGGCTGGTTCCAGCCATAGGCGTAGCTGCGGGACAAAGCCTGCAGGGTGTTGTCGGCACTGCGGCCATAGACCACCAGGGAAGAACCCTCTCTCGCCGGCAGGCCAAAGCGGGCCAGCCCCTCTGCATCGGTGGTGGCCGTCAGGGGATCCCCCCACTCCCCGAAAACTTGGATCTGGATCCCGGCCAGGGGACGCAGCTCCCGCAGGTGCACCGCCTGCACCACCAACTGGCTGGCATCCTGCTTCTGGATGAGGCCGAGATCGCTCACCAAAAACCAATGGTCGAAACGGGGCAAGGGTGCAGCCGCATTCAGCGGCTCCCGGCCCTCCGCCTCCACCCAGTAGGCCCCCGGCGGCAGGATCCCCAGCTCCAAGGTTTGGGCTGTCCACCCCTCTCCCGCTCGTCGTGGCACCGGCTGCTGCCAACTGCGCACAAGCTCCCGCCGCAGGGTGGGATACAGAGCCGGATCCAGGGAGCCATAGCCAGCATCCGCCAAATCCCGCAAGAGAGGGGATCCCTGCAGATCCGCCAGGGAAAAGCGATAGAGGCTGAGCTGCACCGAGCCCAGGCTGGTGGCCCGCCACTGCAGCCGCGCCGGTTCTGCGGTCGTGAACACCTGGCTGGTGCTGTAGAGATGGAGACCGGGGGGGACAAGCTGAGGGCGCAAGGTGGGGATCCGAACCGTTGCCCCCTCCCGCACCAGAACGGATCCCTCGCTGCCCACCGTTTCCAGGCCGCTCCCCTGCACCGTCACCTGGTATTCCCCAACAGGCAATCGATCCAAGCGATATTCGCCATCTGCGGTCAAGCTGGAGCTGCGAGTGGCCGGGCCGGCGGCGATCACCCGGACGCTCTCCAGAGCTACCCCTGCCGGTAGCTCCACCCGTCCCACCAGGGATCCCGTCGGCTGTTCGGAAAGCAAAACTGCCAGCCCCACCCCCAACAACAGCACCAGGGCCGCTAACCATCGCCTCAGCATGGGATCCCTCTCCTTTGTTGCTCCTACCCTGTGCCCTGGCCGCCCTGGGGGTTCAAGGGTCAGCCCAATCCACTACTTCACCAGCTCGAAGACGTTGAACATGGGCAGGTACATGGCCACGATAATGCAGCCCACCATACCGCCCAGGATCACGATCATCAACGGCTCCAGCAGGCTGGTGAGGGCGCGTACCGCCTCCTCCACCTCCAGCTCGTAGAAATCCGCCGTCTTCATCAGCATCGCGTCCAGCTCCCCTGTCTCTTCCCCCACGCTGATCATCTGAATGGCCATGACTGGGAAGACCTTGGCCTTGTCCAGAGCAGGGGCAATCTGCCCTCCCTCTGAGATGGATTGGCGGGCGGCGTCAATGGCGTTGGCCACCACCTGGTTGCCGGAGGTGTCGCGCACAATTTCCAAGGAAGTCAGCACCGGCACCCCGGAGCGGGTGAGAGCGCCAAAGGTGCGGCAGAAGCGAGCCACCGCCGACTTCTGGATCAGATCCCCGAAGATAGGGAGCTTGAGGGCCAGCGCGTCGATGGTCTCCTTGCCGGCAGGGGTGCGGTAAAAGCGCCGGAAAGCAAAATAGACGGCCCCTAGAAAGCCCACCAGCCCCAAGCTGTACTGGGGCGTGCGCAGGAACTTGCTGATGTTGATAAAAAACTGGGTGAAGGCAGGCAGCTCCCCTCCCAAGTCGTTGTAGATGCTCTCAAACGTGGGCAAGATGAACAGCACCATCCCTAAAAAAATAAGGATTGCCAAAATTGTCACCACCACCGGATAGGTCATGGCTGATTTAATCTGCTTCTGCAGGCGATCCATGTCTTCCAGCAGCTTGGCCAGACGGTTGAGCACTTCATCCAGAACCCCCCCCACTTCTCCTGCCTGCACCATGCTGCAGTAAAGGCCATCAAAGGCATCCGGGAAAGGGCGAATGGAGTCAGAAAGGTTTTTCCCGGCTTCCACGTCTGAGCGAATGGCCCTCAGGTATTTTTTGAGCTTGGGGTTGCCGGTTTGCTCCTCCATGATGGTAAGAGAGCGCACCATCGACACGCCGGCGTTGATCAGGGCAGCGAACTGCCGGGAAAACACCGCCTTGTCGCGAATGTCGATGGATCCCAGCATCGACAAATCGAAAGACGTCTCCAAGGAGAAAAAGGGCTTTTCTTCCTGAATGTCCTCCTGTTTGGCGAAAATCCCATCTCGGCGCAGCCGTGCGCGGGCCTCGGTCAAGTTGTTGGCCACCACCGTCAGGCGTACCGGCTGACCGGCCTTTAACCCCCGAACCTTGTAGCGCGGCATGGCTGTACCCCCGGCTAGATCACTCTAAATAACGAAATGGCTTTAAATGTTTCGCAGGTGCAAAAGAGAAGTCAGCCCAAACCTTGGGCAGATCAACAATCTCTCAGCTAGAGCTTAGCCACAAATCAAGTCAGCGGCTAGAGATCGGCGATGAACCCTCACCCGGGGATCCCTGCGCTGCCTGGTGGAGACGAAGTTTAGCGACGGGCGGCAACTGCTGCTGGCCGCTGTTGTTGGGCAGCCGCGGCTGGCGAGGGCCCGGTAACGTTGCCCAAAAGCCGTTGCAACTCCTCGGGGCGAGAGGTCTTAGACATGGCCGTATCGAAGTCGATCTTGCCCTGTAGGTAAAGGTTAGCCAGATCTTGCTCCAGCGTTTTCATGCCCTGCTTGCCCCCCGTCTGGATGGCGGAGTAGATCTGGGCAGTTTTGCCCTCCCGAATCAGGTTGGCAATGGCCGGCGTCACTACCATGATCTCCTGCACCAGCACCCGTCCAGGCTCTCCCGGTTTGGGGTTAAGGCGGCGGGCCAGAGTTTGGGAGAAGACGGCCTTGAGGGAGTTGGAGAGCTGCACGCGAATCTGCTGCTGCTGCTCGGGCGGAAACACATCCACCAAGCGATCCACCGTCTGGGCAGCAGAACTGGTGTGTACCGTGGCAAAGCAGAGGTGGCCCGTCTCGGCGGCGGTAATGGCCAACTGGATGGTCTCCAGATCCCGCATCTCCCCGATCAGGATCACATCCGGATCCTCCCGCATCGCTGCCCGCAGGGCATTGGCAAAACTCTTGGTGTCTTCCCCCAGTTGCCGCTGGTGGATGATGCTGCGAATGGGGGTGTAGATATACTCAATGGGATCCTCGATGGTGAGGATGTGCTCGGCCCGTTCGCGGTTGATCATGTCGATCATGGAAGCCAGCGTAGTCGATTTGCCAGATCCCGTTGGGCCGGTTACCAGCACCAAGCCCCGCGGCAGGCGAGCTGCTTCCTTACACACATCCGGCAGGCCCAGCTTGTCGATGTTGGGGATCTCAGAAGCCAGGGCCCGCATGGCGCAAGCATAGGTGCCGCGATCGCGGTAGACGTTCACGCGGAAGCGCCCGATCCCCCGCACCCCATAGGAGCAGTCCAATTCCCAGTTTTGCTCCAGCTGCTTGCGCTGGTTGTTGTTCAGCATGCTGAAGATCAACCGCTGCACCTCCTCTGCCGAGAGAGGCTCATGCTCTGTCGGCTCAAGGTGACCATTGATGCGGAAGTAGGGGGGCAAACCCGCCGAGATATGAATGTCGGAACCGCCCTTTTGGACGATTGCTTCCATGAGGTCTTCGATCATCAGTTGGGGCATAGGGTTGGGTTCTCCAAAGGCGAGTAGAACTGTCTATCAAAAGAGCCGCCGGCCAAAGCCATGTGAGAAAGGCAACTGTATAGGACTGTTATAGTCGGCACCCCAACATCGTCAAGGGCCAAGCCGACTTCCTAAAACTTCGGCGTCAGGCAATAGGGGCAGTCCATCCAGTCCACATGCAAGGCCGCGCCACAGTTGCGGCAGGTGCTGAGAGCCTTGGCACGGGCCTTCAGCTCGCTTTCCAGACCCTTGTCGGTGAGGGTCACCCGATCCACCTCCTCCAGCGTGGTGAGGCCCTGCTTCACCAGCATCAAGCTGTAGGCCAGCAGGGTTTTCATGCCACTTTCCACCGCCGCTTCTTTGATCACCTCCGTGGGGGCCTCTTTGTTGATCAAGTCCGCAAGGCGGTCGTTCATGCGCATGAACTCGTACACCCCTACCCGACCTTTGTAGCCCACGCCCCCACACTTCTCGCAGATGGGCTTGCCGGTGGCCTTGCGCTGCTCCACTTCTTTGGGGGAGAGCTTGTTGGCTTTGTAGAAGGTGAGCTGCTCGCCGTCGCCACTGAGGGTAAGGCCATAGCGGGCCAGCTCCTCCGGCGTGGGGTGGTAGGGGATCCGACATTCGGTACACACTCGGCGCATCAAGCGCTGAGCCAGCACCCCCAGCAACGAGCTGGAGATCATAAATGGCTCGATCCCCATCTCCGTCAGGCGGGCGATGGCACCGGGGGCATCGTTGGTGTGCAGCGTGGTCAACACCAGGTGACCGGTAAGGGAAGCCTCGATGGCGGTTTTGGCCGTCTCGTGGTCGCGGGTTTCCCCCACCAGGATGACATCCGGGTCTTGCCGCAAGAAGGCCCGCAGGATCATGGCAAAGTCCATGCCCTTTTCTCGGATCACCTGCACCTGAGTGATCCCCGGCAGCGAGTATTCAATGGGATCCTCGGCAGTGCTGATGTTGATGCCCGGATCGTTCACCTCCGCCAGAGCCGAGTAGAGGGTGGTGGTTTTCCCGGATCCCGTTGGCCCAGTTACCAGGATTAGGCCAAAGGGTCGCCTGACAATCTCCTTGAAGCTTTCCAAGGTCTCTGGGTCGGTGATCAGCTTGTCCAGCCCCAGTTGGGTGGCGGAGTTGTCCAGGATCCGCAGCACGATCTTCTCCCCATAGCGGGAGGGCAGGGTGCTGACCCGGAAGTCCACCTTGCGCCCCTTGAAGACCCGCCGAATCCGCCCATCCTGGGGCATGCGCCGCTCGGCAATGTTCAAATTGGACATGATTTTGAAGCGAGCGGTGAGGGCAGGGACGATCTTCTTGGGAAAGTTTTCAAAAGCCTGCCGCAACACCCCATCTTTGCGGAAGCGGATGCGCAGGTATTCTTCTTGTGGCTCGATGTGGATGTCGGACGCCCCATCCTGCAGGGCCTTGACCAGGATCTGGTTGGACAGTTTAATAATCGGGGCATCATCTGCCGATTTGACCTGCTGCTCCAGGGATCCCTCGCCGGCCTCATCGGCAGCCACATCCTCAATAGCATCCAGATCGATTTCGGCAGTGTTGACCACCACCTCTTCTTCCTGTTGGGCAGCAGCCGCGTCGTTGATCCCCTTGATGGCCAGCAGCTCCGCCTGCGCATCCATGTAGCGGTTGATCAGGGTCTCGAAATCCCGCTGGGTGAAGACCCGCCGCTGCAGCTTCAGCCCCTGGATGCGGAAGCGCCGTTGAATGTCGTCCAGTGCCTGCAGGTTGTCTGGCTTGACCATCGCCACCGTCACCTGATTGTCTCGACGGCGAATGGGCAAGAACTTGTAGCGGTTGCAGATGTCGAGGGGCAAGATCGAGTCGATCAGCCCAATCATCTCGGAGATCTCCACCGGCTCCAGGTCGACATCCAGGGAGGGGATCCCGTAGATAATTTTGAGTTCAAAGAGCTGCTGCCGTTTGTAAGCCCGCTCCAGGTCAGGGGTGATCTCTTTGCCCACGATATCCTTGACCACCAGAGCCAGGGCCTTGCTGTTGCCCTCTCGATCCGCTTTGAGGGCGTTTTGGATGTCCTGGATCTGCTTATCGTCGGCAAAGCCCAGCTCCTTTAACTTGCGGCCAAAGGGGGTAATGCTGACGTTGGCGATGGCCAGAGCTTTGCTGGCAGCGCCGGCACGGCGCGAGGTAAAAGGAGGGGGAGGAAGATCGTTCATGCTGGCGGGTCACCCACAATGCCTCTATTTCAGTGCACTTGGCTGCTAAGGGTCAACGGTAAAGATACATAAGTCTGGACTTCCCAGAGGCCGCCAACCCTGGGCTTACTATGCCCCAACTCGGCTCAAATCTCGCATTCCTATCCACCTCACCCCCTAAGTCTCGCAGACCAGCGCTTGCGACCGCTGGGTCAAGTAAAGATTTTCGCCGTAATCGACAGGGCAGTCGATGAGGGTGGGCACCGGCTGCTCGAGGGCCTGCTTCAGGATGGGGATCAGGTCGGCAGCCTTTTCGACGCGGTAGCCCTTGAGGCCCATGCTCTCCGCCAGCTTGACGAAGTCTGGATTGCCGAACTTGACGAAAGCAGCCTCGTTGTATTGATTGTGTTGCTTCCACTCGATCAGCCCATAGCCGCCATCGTTGAAGATGAGAGTTACAAAGGGGGTGCCCACCCTGAGGGCAGTTTCCAGCTCTTGGCAGTTCATCATGAACCCTCCATCTCCGGTTACGGCCACGATGCGCCGGTCAGGATGCACCAGTTTGGCGGCCAAGGCCCCCGGAATGGCGATGCCCATGGCGGCAAAGCCGTTGGAGATGAGACAGGTGTTGGGTTTGTCACAGTGGTAGAGGCGGGCCATCCACATCTTGTGGGCACCGACATCGGAGATGACGATGTCTTCCGGTTGCAGGACTTGGCGCAGGTCGTAGATCAGCTTCTGGGGTTTGATCGGGTAGCTCTGATCCTGGGCATAGCAGGTGTACTCGCGGACGATGTTCTGCCGCAGGCTGAGGCCATAGGGATCCGGCTTGCCCGTGCGATCGCAGCGGCGCAGGATCTCCATCAGGGAGTCGGAAATGTCTCCCACCACCTCCACTTGCGGGATGTAGCTGCTGTCGATTTCAGCCGGCAGGGCGGCGATGTGAACGATGGGGATGGTGCCGTCGGGGTTCCATTTCTTGGGAGAGTACTCGATGAGGTCGTAGCCGACGGCGATCAACAGATCGGTTCGGTCGAAACCACAACTGACCAGATCCCGCTGCTGTAGGCCAACGGCCCACAAGGACAAGGGGTGGGTGTAGGGGATCACTCCTTTGCCCATGAAGGTGTTGACCACGGGGATGTTCAAGCGGGTGGCAAATTCCGTGAGGGCGCTGCTGGCTTGGGCGCGAATGGCCCCATTGCCGGCCAAAATCAAGGGGTTGCGGGCGCGGGAGATCAGGGAGGCCGCTTCGTTCAGGCTTTGATAGGAAGCGTAGGTTTTGTCCAGGCGATCTCTCCTCAAGGGAGTGCCGCTGGCTTCCATGGCGGCGATGTTTTCCGGCAAGTCGATGTGGACGGCCCCGGGCTTCTCGGTTTGGGCCAATTTGAAAGCCTTGCGCACGATCTCCGGGGTGATGCTGGGGCGCACGATCTGGGCATTCCACTTGGTGACGGGGGCAAACATGGCCACCAAATCCAGGTATTGATGGGATTCGATGTGCATGCGGTCGGTGCCGACTTGGCCGGTGATGGCCACTAGGGGTGCTCCATCCAGGTTGGCATCGGCAACTCCGGTCATCAGGTTGGTGGCGCCCGGCCCCAAGGTGGAGAGACACACCCCCGCTCTGCCCGTCAGCCGGCCATAGACATCGGCCATGAAGGCGGCCCCCTGTTCGTGGCGGGTGGTGATAAAGCGAATTGAGGAGCGGCGCAGGGCTTGCAGGACTTCCAGGTTTTCTTCGCCAGGAACGCCGAAGATGTACTGCACCCCCTCATTTTCCAGGCAGCGAACCAGCAGTTCGGCGGTATTCATGGTGGCAAGGGTATGGAGAACGGTGGATCTGGATCCCACCATAGACGGCGGACGGGGCAAGGGATAACTTGTTTTCTGGCCTTGGGGACGGGAGCAGGCTGGGTGGGCAGTGGGAACCAAGCTAAGCTCAAAGGGGCGGCCCAGGCCCAATTGCCCCTCCAAGCTTCCTCTTCTGGAGATGCCCATGCGGCTCTACGTCGAACCCTTCACCGTTCACAAGCGCTACGCCTTGACCATCAGCCGGGGTACCCACAGCGAGACAACCCTGGCTTGGGTGCGGATTGAGGAGGAGGGAATTGAAGGGTGGGGGGAGGCCTGCCCCTTTTCGGTGAGCGACGATTGCCACCAGTCTCTGGACGACATCCTGATGGGCTTGGACGTGGCCAAAGGGATCCTGCGCCGCCATTCCCCCTGGGAGCGACAGCCAATCGAGGCAGAACTGCTGCGGGCCGGGATCCCTTCGGCAGCGCGGGCAGCGGTGGATATGGCCCTGCACGATTGGATGGGCAAACGGCTGGGGAGGCCCCTGTGGCAGTTGTGGGGGCTGGATCGCTCCCGCATTCCGCCCACGACGATGACGATCGGCATCTCCACCCCGCAGGCGGCCCGCCAGCGCGCCTTGGCCTGGATGGAACAGACCCAAGCGCGGGCCTTTAAGATCAAGCTGGGCAGCGGCTCAGGACTGATGGCGGATCAGAACATGCTGATTGCTGTACAAGAGGTGATCCCGCTGGGATCCCTGATTACAGTGGATGCCAACGGCGCTTGGACGGTGGAACAAACCCTGAGCATGAGCAACTGGCTGGCGGGGCAAGGGGTGAGCTACCTGGAGCAGCCTTTGGAGAGGGGGCAGGAAGCAAAGCTGATCACCCTCTGGCACGAGTCGAAGCTGCCCATTTTTGTGGATGAGAGCTGTATGGACAGCCGCGATATCCCCCCTCTGGTGGATCGCGTCCACGGGATCAACATTAAGCTGATGAAGTGCGGGGGCCTCAGCGAAGCTTGGCGCATGATCCACACCGCCAAAGCCCACGGCCTGCAGGTGATGTTGGGCTGCTACAGCAACACAGCCCTGGGGAATACAGCGGCAGCCCACTTGGCTCCCCTGGTGGATTACCTGGACTTGGATAGCCACCTCAACCTCATCGACGATCCCTTTGCCGGGGCCATCCTGCAGGACGGCTGCCTGCTCCCCACCGACCGACCGGGCTTGGGGGTAGAGCTGAGGGAGGAATGATGGGAAAGCCAGGATCCCTGTCCAGCGAAAGTCGCGTGGCCATCCTGCTCCACGGGGGGTTGCTGGGGGAGCATGGGAAAACGGGGCTGGGGCTGCTGCGCTACGGCTCTTTCCCGGTGGTGGCGGTGATCGACCGGGAGCAGGCGGGGGGATCCCTGGCCCATCTGACCGGAATAGCCAAAGACATCCCCATCGTGGCCTCGGTGGAGGAGGCGCTGGCCTACCGGCCTGAAGTTCTGGTGATTGGGATTGCCCCTTCAGGGGGGCAGTTGCCGCCAGCCTGGCGGGAGGAGTTGGGCCTGGCCCTGCGAGCTGGCCTGTCTCTGGTGAATGGGCTGCACACGCCTTTGGCCGAGGATCCCCAGTTTCGGCAGTGGTTGCAGCCGGGGGCCTGGATCTGGGATATTCGCCGCGAGCCCCCCAACTTATCGGTGGGGAAAGCCCTGGCCCGCACCTTGCCCTGTAAACGGGTGTTGACGGTGGGCACCGACATGAGCGTGGGCAAAATGTCCACCAGCTTGGAGCTGCACCGGGCCAGCCTGAGACGGGGCCTGCGCTCCCGCTTTTTGGCCACCGGGCAAACCGGGATTCTGATCGGCGGCGAGGGGATCCCTTTGGATGCGGTGCGAGTGGACTATGCCAGTGGGGCGGTGGAGCAACTGATCATGCGCTATGGCTCTGACCACGACATTCTGCACCTGGAAGGTCAGGGATCCCTGCTCAACCCCGCCTCTACGGCCACCTTGCCCCTGTTGCGCGGATCCCAGCCCACCCACCTTATCCTGGTACACCGCGCCGGCCAGACCCACATCAAGGGGATAGACTACGTGCCCATCCCGCCCTTACCCAAGGTGATTGAGCTGTATGAACAGGTGGCGGCAGCTGCCGGGGCTTTTGCCCCCGCGCCCGTGGTGGGGATTGCCCTCAATACCTTCGGCTGGGAGGAAGAAGCGGCCCTGGAGCAGATCCGCCGGGTGGAGGCTGAGACCGGACGGCCCTGTACAGATGTGGTGCGCTTTGGGGCAGATCCCTTGTTGGAGGCAATTTTGGCGGCAGGATAACTCAGTTTGCAGACAGCGGATCTACTCCCATTGTCCATCTGGGAAAAACTCATCATCTTCAACAGGTGAGCGATTCAGATGGTTCCCGGTGCCGTTGTCTTCTCTGAGATGCGATCTCCTCAGCCAGGTATTCTCGATCCAAGTCGCTCCCATTGGCCGGGGGCCAGGAACTGGGCTTGCTCCGTGTTCAGAGAAGAGGCCTTCAATCTTCGGAAAGTAAGCCGATGGGTACACCTGCACAGCCAAGATGGGATCCTAGATTCACAGTCTTCCCCAGAACTCCAGATGACAACTCCCCCCGAAAAGCCTGATCCCAAAATGAAATCGGGATCCCTGCCCTCTGCCCTGCGATCCGGGCTGAACATTGCCCTGTTCCTATTCTTGGTGGTGCTGGTTTCCTACTTGGGTCTTAACTTCGTGCTGGCCTTGGTGGACAAGCTCAGCTAACTGCTTACTTTGTAAACTGAGCAAACTGATCCCTCAGCATCACCCAGGTGCTGCCGGCCCAGATTTGCCGATAGCCCTTTGTCGCCAAGGGCAGGAAAGATACACTGGATTTACAGGACTTAACACCTTCTCTCAGTTGCCCCCTTGCCACCATGAGCCCCCTCTTTTGGTTGAGGCTGCCCTCTTTCTCCTGGCCTTCGCCGGGATCCCTTAAGCTTTATTCCAGATCCTACTCTGGATCTCAACCAGGGCCGACCCTAGCCCGCCGGGATCCTTCCTGGAAGCGTTGGCTGCGCTATCTTTATCTGCGCCTGTTGCGGCTGCAATCGTCGCCAAAAGAAATTGCCCGTGGCTTGGCGGTAGGGGTTTTTGCCGGCTGTTTCCCCATCTTCGGCTTTCAAACGTTGGCCGCTCTGGTGTTGGCTGTTCCGTTTCGGGGCAACAAGCTGGCGGCGGCGGCAGGGACCTGGGTGAGTAACCCCTTCACCTATGTGCCCATCTATGCATTCAACTACCAGGTGGGAGAATGGCTACTGGGATCCCGAACTGTCCTTCCCGCCACAGAGCTGGTGGCGGCCACTTGGCAAAACTGGATGCAGTGGGGCTTGGAGATGTCGGGCACGCTGTTTGTCGGCTGTGCGTTTGTCGGTTTTTGGGGATCCCTCGTCAGCTATTTTCTGGGGCTGTGGTTGGTGCAGCGGATTCGTCGGCGGCAGAAAATGGCCGGCAGGGGTCTGTGAATGGGCGCAAGGCGATTCAGAATCCCAACTGAGAACCCAATCCTGGACAGTCTGCAGGTGCAGAGATCCATCCGTTTTCACAGAGCTTTTCACAGATAAGGTCTCATGATGGAAGACATGCGAGCGTTGTTGACAGACCTCAGCCGTCGCTCCCAGCGATGGGGGGAGCAGTTGGGATCCGCTTTGCAGACGGGTATGAACCAGCTCACGCAAGCCCCTCAGCCCATTGTGTTGCTCTCTTCGCGGGAACTGGAGAAAATGCGGCGGGCTTGTCGCCTGGCGGCAGATCTGCTCAAGCACTTGGAGCCGATGGTGCGACCAGGGGTCACCACCCAAGAGCTTAACGACGAGGCCGAGCGGTGGACGCGGGCGCATGGGGCCAAAAGTGCCCCTTTAGGCTACCATGGCTTTCCCAAATCCATCTGCACCAGCGTCAACCACGTGGTCTGCCACGGCATTCCCAGCCCCAAGCAGATCCTGCGAGAAGGCGACATCATCAACATCGATGTCACCCCGGTTTTGGATGGCTACCACGGCGATACGTCCAAAACCTTCTTTGTCGGACAGCCTTCTGAGCGGGCGCGGCGCCTGGTGGAGGTGACCGAAGAATGTCTGCGGCGGGGCATTGCTGCTGTAAAGCCGGGGGGGAGAGTCGGCGACATTGGCGCTGCCATTCAAGAATACGCCGAGGCCCAGGGCTACAGCGTGGTGCGCGATTTTGTCGGGCATGGGGTGGGACGGCAATTCCACACGGCCCCCCAGATCCCCCACTACGGCGAACGGGGAAAAGGGGAGAAACTCCGCCCCGGCATGGTGTTCACCATCGAGCCGATGATCAACGAGGGCACCTGGGAGGTGAAGGTGCTCTCCGACGGGTGGACGGCGGTCACTTTGGATGGCAAGCTCTCGGCCCAATTTGAACATACGGTCGCCGTTACCGAAACCGGTGTAGAGATCTTGACCCTGCCTTCCCAAAGCCCCTGAGCCGATCATGAACAGCGCCCCCGCTCTCCGCCTGCGCCTCTCTTCCGAGAACCTGCTGCTGCTGCTGGCGGCGGCAGTGGGGTTGGGCACGGGGCTATCGGTGGTTGGATTTCGCTACTTGATTGGCTGGTGGCGCTATCTGCTGCAGGACACCCTCGTGGATGGCCTCGGCAGGGCTGCAGAACACTATGGCCTGTGGCTGCTGGGATCCTGGCCGCTGGCTTTGGCGCCGGTGTTGGGGGGCCTGCTGATCGGCGCTTTGGGGGCAGTTGTGCCCTTTCCCAACTTGAGCCTCTCCGGCTTGGTGAGTCCTGCTCGTCCTTTGGCACTTCAGCCCTGGTGGATCCCGCTCAAGCTCTTGGCGGCTGCCATCTCGTTGGGCGCGGGAGCTTCCCTTGGCCCTGAGGCCCCCAGTGTGGAAAGTGGCGCTTTGCTGGGATCCCTGCTGGGGCAAAACCTACGCCTCTCGCGGGAGCGGGTGCAACTGTTGATGGCTGCCGGAGCAGCGGCTGGCCTGGCGGCAGGGTTTAACGCGCCCATTGCCGGGGTGTTTTTGGCGCTGGAGCTGGCTTTGGCCCGCACCTTCACCACTTCTGCTGTCAGTGTGGTGGTGTTGGCGGCGGTGGTCTCCGCCTTGATCGCCCAGGTGGGGTTGGGGGCACAACCCGCTTTTCTTTTGCCCACCATCACCCAGCCGGCTTTTGTCTTGCCGGACTACGAGATCCACAGCTTGCTGGAGGTACCTCTGTATCTCGGCTTGGGCTTTTTGGCCAGCCTGGTTTCTATGGCCTTCAGCTACACCCTGGAGTGGGGCAAGCACCTGTTCAACAGTGGCCCCCTGGCGGCCTGGCCAGCTTGGAGCAAGCCCATTTTGGGGGGCGGGATCCTGGGCTGCGCGGGCTTGGGGATCCCATTGGCGTTGGGGGTGGGCTATGAAACCATTGAGTCGATTCTGCAGGCCGTTCCCTTTTCTCTTGGCCATCTGGGCCTGCTCCTATTGGGCAAGCTGTTGCTGAGCGCTTTGAGCCTGGGCAGCGGCTTTGTGGGGGGAACCTTTGCTCCGGCTTTGTTCATGGGGGCAGTGCTGGGGGCAGGCTACGGTCAGGTGCTATCTCAAGCTTTGCCCTTGATTGCCTTGTCTCCCCCTGCTGCCTACGCCATGGTGGGCATGGCGGCGGTGTTGGCGGCCAGCGTGCGGGCTCCGCTAACGGCCATTTTGCTGCTGTTTGAGATGACGCGGGACTACCACATCGCGCTGCCGGTGATGGCGGCAGTGGGTTTGAGCATCTGGCTGACCGAGCAGTTGCATTCGCCGGCCATCTACCCTTCCGCCCGTCGCTATCGCCACGCCATGCTTCCGGGAGAAGGAGTCCTTGGGCGGGAGCCTAGAGAGCTGACGGTGCAAGAGGTGATGGTGCCCCCATCTCTTTTGCTTCGGCAAGACACACCGCTGCGAGAAGCTCTGGAGAGTTTGCTGCAGCAGAAGTGCCATAGCGCGTTGGTGGTGGACGGACAGGAGCGGCTGCGGGGCATTCTCACCCTGGAAGATCTGGAGCGGGCCTTGGCCCATAAGGAGGCGGCGGAGTTGGCGGAGCTAACCGTACAGGAGGTCAGCCAATCTCCGGTTCTCACCACCTTCCCCGATGAGGCGGTAGCGGTGGCAGCTGAGCCGATGTACGAATACGATTTGCGCCAATTGCCAGTGGTCTCGCGGGAAGACCCGGAGCAGATCGTCGGCCTGTTGGATCGAGAGCGGGTGCTGCTCTCCCAAGAGATTCAATCGGTGCGGCAAGCCCTGGAGTTGGAAGTTCCCCCAGCAGAGAGAGACGCCGGCAGGAACGGACAAGAGGGGATCCCAGATGCTTCTACTGCGCCTGCAGAATAGAGCCCTGCTGTCGGGATCAACGCTGCCGCCCAGAGGGGCAGGTGGGACGCAGCGGGCAGCGGCCACATTCGGGCATACGGGCCTTGCAAATGCGCTTGCCCAGCCGGACAAAGTTGACGTGCAGGGAATAGGCTTTGCCTCTGGGGATCTGAGGGGAAAGCTGAGCAAAAGTGTCGTCGGGATGTTTGGCCCGCACCAAGCCCAGACGGTTGGCCACTCGATGCACATGGGTATCCACCGGGCAGAGATCCCGACCCAGCCCGAACAACAACACACAGGTGGCGGTCTTCAGCCCTACCCCTTTCAGGGAGAGCAAAAAATCGAGGGCGCCAGCATCGTCTAGCTCTCTTAGAAAGTCCAGACTCAGGGATCCCTGTCGTTCTTGAATGGCAGCCAGGATCTCCTGAATGCGGGCTGCCTTGAGGTGGGCCAAGCCGCCGGGGCGAATCACCTGAACCAGATCTGCCGGATCGGCGGCCGAGACCGCTTCCCAAGAGGGAAAGGCGGCTTTGAGGGCGCGGAAGGCACGGCTGCTGTTGGCATCGGTGGTGTTCTGGGAAAGGATCGTGCCCACCAACTCGTCCAGGAGATCCGGGCGGGGGGAAAGCCCATCGGGAGCCCGCTGAGGGATCCCGAAGCACTGTTCTAGCCGCATCAACAGCGATTCCATCCTGTCGGCGGGCGGGAGTTCTGCCAGCAGGGTTGGGGACTCCGCCGCTTTGGCGGGCACAGGCGGGCGTTGGGAAAGGCTGTCCAATCTTGGCTGTACCACGGCTTAACGGGCAGAACTCTGGCGGATCTCCTGCAACAGGCGGGCAAGAACCTTGCTGGCATTGGGGGGAGCTGTGGCTTGCAAGTGGGCGGCCATTTGGGCAACCACCTGCGGCTGAGCCAACCAGGTCAACACCGTTTGCCGCAGCAAGTCCAAGTTCTCTTCGGATTCTCGCATGACCACCCCCCCACCGCGCCCCACAAAGGCCAGAGCATTCTGATACTGATGATCCTCAGCGGCAAAGGGATAGGGGATCAAAATGGCCGGGGTGGCGGTGGTCAGCAACTCCGCCAGGCTCATGGCTCCGGCGCGGCTAATGGCAAAGTTGGCCCGCTGCAACAAGGCAGCTACATCTCGACGGAAAGGAAAGGGCCGGTAGCGGGGATGGCTGGGGATCCTGGCTTCCGGATCTTGAGCTTCGCTGCCGCCGGTCAAATGCACAATCCAGGCCCCCGCCTCCAACCAAGCTTCGGCACAGGCGGCCACCATGCGGTTGAGGCCCCGCGCCCCCTGGCTACCCCCCATGACCACAATGAGGGGATCCCCGTCGGGAATGGGGAGGTCGGCAGGGAAAGGCTGGGGCGTGTAGAACTCGGCCCGCACCGGCGTACCCACCACTTGGGCAGCCACCCCTGGCAAATGCTCTGCCGTCTCTGCCATGCCCAGCGCCACCACCTGACAAAATCTCCCCAACCAACGGGTCACTTTGCCCGGGATCCGATTGGACTCGTGCAGCAACACCGGTACCCCCAGCGAGCGGGCGGCCAAAATGGTCGGAGCGGCAATGTACCCGCCGGTGGTCAGAACAACGTCAAACCGTCCCAACTTGAGGAGTTGGCGCACTTGCAGGGTGGCGCGGGCCAGTTGGGCCAAGGCTTGCAGCTTGCGGAGAGGGGATCCCTGCCAGCCGGACATGACAACCCGGTGCAAGGGATAGCGCTCCCGCACCAGCTTCCCTTCCATCCGATCCGGCACCCCCAGCCATTCGATCTGCCAGTCGGGCAACTGCTCGGCAATAGCCAAAGCCGGAAAAATGTGGCCACCAGTGCCACTGGCAGCAACCAGCAGCCGCGGGCGTGAAGCTGGATCCTTGGCGCGTATATCCACCCGTGTGCCGATTAGGGATCCCTGAGACCTTCAGGAGTTGTTGGAGCTGACATAGCGCAAGAGGGTGCCCCGTTGCCCCAGAATAAACCCTTGCTCAGGGCCGAAAAACTCAATGCTGTAGAAGTTGGCGGGGATGTTGCTGAGTTTCTTGGCCTGTTCCCAGGTTTTGCCACCATCAGGGCTGTGGATCAGGGTAGCGCCACCCCCCACCACCCACAGGTCGTGGTCGTTTTGATAGGCGGCATTGAGGTAGCCAAAGCTGAGGGCCCGCCCCGGACGCAGCGGCGACGACCACTGGCCGGAGGTGAAGTCATCGGTAAAGGCGATCTCCGCCCCTTGGTTCAATTTCCAAGCGCTGCCGTGGGGGCCAAAGCCCATGTTTTGAATGCGGCGGGAGCTTTCCCGCGGGTAGGGCTTCCAGGTGCGACTTTCAGGAGTGTACAGAAAGTAGAAGCTGCCCCGCGACGACACCGCCAGATATTCGCCTTCAGGGCCGCGGGCAATGTTTTTGATGGCCCCAATCGGCTCATCCACTTGGGCATGCCAGGTCTGACCGCCATCTTCGGTGCGGTAGATGGCCCCCACATTGGTCACCATTTCGGCGGCGCCAGGGCCCAGAGCCTGGATCAAGAGCGGCTCCCCTGGCAGTTGGTTGTTGAGGCGGATGGAAGTCCAGTCGGATCCCTCGTTCAGGGTGTGGAGGAGGATCTTCGGCTGCCCGGCCACCCAGCCTTCTGCCCCAGCAAAGCTAATGGAGGCCAGGTAGGCTTCCGGCTCCAGACCCGGCAGCTCCCGCACCTGCCAGTGCAGACCCCCATCGCGGGATTCCAGCAGCGTCGCCTTGTCTCCCACCAACCAGCCATGGGAAGGGGTGGTGCCGGTGAAGGCAATGTCCAGCAGAATGTTCTGGGTGGGCACTTCCACCTGCTCCCAGGGCACCACCCGCATGTTGGGCATCCCCGCCGCCATCAGCAGCACCGAGACAGCAACCAGCAGCACCAGCCTCAGGGGTTTGAACATCTTGACCCTCACTCGACGAAATAAAAACTCATCAAAAATAAAAATCCCAGCGCCAATCCCAAAAAGATCAGCAGGTTCTTTTGGGCAGGGGTCATCACATTCACCCCCAGGCCATAGCGCAGGTTCTCTTGAAAACCCGAAGGCTTGCCTTTGGCACCCACTGCTTGGAACAAGCGCTTGTCGGCTCGGCACACCGGACATTTCCAATCGGCTGGCAATTCCTCAAACGGCACGCCCGCCGGGATCCGATTGAGCTGATCCCCCTTAGCCGGTTCGTAAACATAGCCACAAGAACGACATTCGTAACGCTGCATCCGCAGGGGATCGCTGAGCTGCGCATCGGTTTCATCTTCCGGCAACTCAATGAGCCTCGGTGTCTGGGGAGAACGGGGTTGAACACCGGGATCCGGTTGCGAGCCATTCATGGTCAGGGATCCATCTGCATCGTCGATCCTATTATGAGAGGAATTGTTACAAAAATCTACTCAGCTAGAAATCGCAGGAGCCCCGCACTGTACCCGTAGGGTCAGTGCCGGGAGGAATGCGCTTTGATGAAGTACAATGAACTTATGAGCCAAGT